>JBCDHV010000563.1:0-2865 GCA_038749615.1 Bacteroidota bacterium | reverse complement strand
GGTGACACTAGACGACGACGAATTCCAATCTGCCAGCTATCTCTTCGAAGAAACGCGCGCCTTCACGGCCATCACGCCCTTCGAAGATTGGATTCGATCCTTGAACTAACGGCGCTTCGCCGTCTCGGAACCGAATCGCGATTCCATCGCGCGTCGGGGTGAAGCACCTCCGCGGACTGTGCTACACGCTTACAAGGCTTGTAGCACGCGCTGTGGTAGCACCGGGGGGTGCTTCGCCCGGACGGCTTTTTTTGTGGTACGTGTGTTTGTAGTCCGTGGTACGTGGATTTGCTAGTCCTCGAAAACAGCAACCCCACGCACTACATACAACAAACCCACGCATCCACACTCACAGTTGCGGCAACGCAGCTAGGCTGGCCTTGATTCGTTCTTCTGGATATTCGTAGTCGACGAGGTCGCCTTTCAGGTACGCGTCGTAGGCGGCGAGATCGAAATGACCGTGGCCGCAGAGGTTGAACACGATCGTCTTGGCCTCGCCGGCTTCCCGGCAGGCGACGGCTTCTTCGAGCGCACCCCAGACGGCGTGCCCAGCTTCTGGAGCCGGCAGAATGCCCTCGGTGTTGGCGAACGACATGCACGCGCCAAACATTGCGTTCTGCGTCACGTTCTTGGCCTCGACGTGCCCCGCCTCGACCAACGCGCTTACCTGGGTACTCATCCCGTGGTACCGAAGACCACCGGCGTGAATCGGAGCCGGCACGAAGTCGTGCCCCAGCGTGTGCATCTTGGTCAGCGGGGTCATCCGTGCCGTGTCGCCGAAGTCGTAGGCGTAGACCCCGCGCGTCAGGCTGGGTGAGGCCGCTGGCTCGACGGCTACGATGCGCGGCTTGGGCCGGCCGTCGACGTGAGCCGATAGGAACGGGAAAACGAACCCACCGAAGTTGCTTCCACCGCCCGTACAGCCGACGATCACGTCCGGCCAATCGGCACCGGCCGCTTCGAGTTGGGCAATCACTTCCTGCCCGATGACCGTCTGGTGCAGCAACACGTGATTGAGCACACTGCCGAGCGCGTACTTGGTATCGTCGCGCTGAACGGCTTGCTCGACGGCCTCACTGATGGCAATGCCGAGGCTTCCGGTGCTCTCCGGATCGGCGTCCAGGATGGCACGGCCGGCGGCGGTCTCGGTGCTCGGGCTCGGGACCACTTCCGCGCCCCAGGTTTGCATCAGAATGCGGCGGTACGGCTTCTGGTCGTGACTGACGCGGACCATGAAGACTTTGCACTCGATTCCAAACTGCTGGCAGGCAAAGCTGAGGGCACTCCCCCACTGGCCGGCGCCCGTCTCGGTCGTGATGCGCTTGGTGCCGGCTTCGGCGTTGTAGTAGGCCTGCGGAACGGACGTGTTCGGCTTGTGGCTACCGGAAGGACTCGTGCCTTCGTACTTGTAGAAAATTTTCGCAGGCGTGCCGAGGGCCTTTTCCCAGCGGTGCGCCCGAAAAAGCGGCGTGGGCCGCCAGAGCCGGTACACGTCCTGCACCGCCTTTGGGATTTCGATGTAGCGCTCGGTGCTGACTTCCTGTTCGATGAGCGCCATCGGAAAGAGCGGCGCAAAATCAGCAGGGCCTACCGGTTGATGGGTTCCGGGATGCAGGACCGGTGGGAGCTCGACGTTCAGCTTCTGCAGGTCCGCATTCACGTTGTACCAGTGCGTCGGGGCATGTGCCTCCGAGAGATACGTCTTCGTCGTCACGTCGTGAGGAGATTAGATGGTGGAAAGTAAGGCATGGCCGCAGCAGTGCGTGTGCGGCATCTGCAACATGTGCCACACGTGCCACACGTGCAACACCTAGCCGGCCAACTTCTCCCCTACCAAGCGCTGGACGAGCTGCGGATTAGCCTTCCCGCCCGTTTGACGCATCACTTGCCCGATAAAGAACCCCTTGAGGCCAGTTTTGCCTGCCCGGTAGGCGGCAACCTTTCCGGCGTGCTCGGCCATCAACGCATCGATCACGGGGACCAATGCACCTTCGTCGCTGACCTGCTTGAGCCCTTGCGCCTCGACGATAGCTTCTGGCGAACCACCGGATTCGGCCATGCGAGCAAATACGTCGCGCGCAATCCGGTGAGAGACCGTGCCGGCATCGATCAGATTGACGAGTTCGGCGACCGCCGGGCCCGTCAGCGGGGCCTCAGGACGATCTTTGAGGACGCGCCGGACATCGTTCGCAATCCAGTTCGCCAACCCGACGGCATCGACCGGGCCGGCGTTCAGGCCATCGACGAAGAACTGGGCGAGCGCATCGTCTTCGACGAACAAAATCGCGACCTCAGCATCGAGCCCTTCAGCCAGGTAGGCATCGTATCGGACACGCGCTTTGGCATCCAGAACGTCGAGCCGTTCGGCCAGGAGTTCTTCCGCGGAGGGACCTTCCGTAACAACCGGAGCAGAGCGTTTGGCCGGCGCTTTCTCGGGCTCGGCTTCTCGCTGCTTGGCCCAGCTGTCGCGCAAGGTGACGATGCGGTTGAAGACGAGGCGATCGGGCGTCGAGTCGGAATCGCGCCAGAAGTAGCCGTTGCGGGTGAACTGGTAGCGCGTGTCCGTCGGGTCGCCGGCAACGCTGGGCTCGACCTTCGCGCCCTCCACGATCACCAGGGAATCCGGGTTCAGGTGCGACTTGAAGTCTTCCTCGCCACCGTCTGGATTGGCGACACGGAAGAGGCGGTCGTACAGCCGGACTTCGGCGTCGAGTGCGTGCTCGACGGAGACCCAGTGGATGGTGCCTTTGACGCGCCGGCCGCTCGTGTCGGAGCCGCTTTTGGTGGCGGGATCGTACGTGCAGCGGAGTTCGACGACAGAGCCGGACGCGTCGCGGACCACCTCGTCGCACGCGATCACATAGC
>JBCDHV010000562.1:0-2875 GCA_038749615.1 Bacteroidota bacterium | reverse complement strand
GCAGACGTGCAGGTTTGCTATTGCTCGGTGTACGAGGAGTGCTGGGTGTCCTCATTGAGCAAGCTAGTGAGCCGGACGACCGGTGAGTCTATCGTCAATCCGGTTGAGCCCGTCGAGCGCTGCTCGCCTGAGGATGGAAGTGGAATCTGACCGGTGGTAGCGCCGATCTAGGCGTGTGCCGGCTCCAAGGCGTTGGGCTTCAGCCGAAGGGCCGTCCACAACAGCGTGACGGCCATCAAGAAGAAGCCGACGTCAACCGTGACGATGTCCCACCAGCCGTTCGCACCAGAAGTCCAGAGCCAGCCACCGGTCAAGGCTCCGTTCGCGAGGGGAACGATCAAGGTGAGCACGCCGGCCAGGATGAGCTGCCACCGAGCGGCCCACACGGCCGATGGGCCGGCGAACGAAGCGGCAATCATTGCCACCCACACCCCGAAGAAGGCAACATGCTCCCAGGTATGGAGGCTGGGCGAATCGAGCGGTAGCAGGAGCGTCGTGAGGAACAGCACGGGTACGGCCACCACGAGCCCACAGCCTACGCCGACGGTCAGCCGGGCGAGCACACGGTGGAGCCGAGGCGTGGCCTTCGGGTCTTTCGGCCGGCGCACGAGCACCCACAGGATGTTGCCGGTGAGGATGACCGCGGCCGTCGCGAGGGCGAGCAGGAAGTAGAGAATCTTCGCGATGGGCGTTCCAGGGCCGAGGCGGGCGTAGTGCATGTTGACTAGTGCGGCCGTCGTGCCACCGAGAGCGGTGCCCACTTCGGGATTGTTCGAGACGAGCAACTCGGCCGTGCTGGCCTTGAAGATGGCTTGCGGGCCGGCCGTTAGCGAACTGACCGGGTCGGCGAACACTTGCACGATGCCGGCTTCGTCCCCCCAGCCATGCACGAGCATCAGCGTAGGTTCGACGGCACCGTCCCATTCCTCAGGCAGAGCGTCGAGATACATGCTGAACGGCAGCATCTCCGCCGGCTCGCCTGTAGGCTCGTGCGGTGGCATTTCGAAGCCGGCGACGAGGGTGTTGGCCACCTCGGCATCGCCATCGAAAATCACCAGCACAGACGGCGCGAGCAGGATGATCAGGAGTGCCAGGAAAGCCCCCGAGATCGCGTACATAGCCGCAAATGGAAGCCCGACGAGCCCCAGCACCGTGTGGGCGTCTGCGAGGGCCGTTCGGAGTTTTATTTTTGGCCGGAACGTGTGCCAGTCCTTCGGCAAGTTACGCAGATGCATCAGCACCCCGCTCACGACGGCAAACAGGAAAAAGACGGCGACGAAGCCCGCCAGCAGTTCGCCCCAGAAGCCGGCTTGGCCGAAGAAGTGAAGCAGGTACAGGATCTCAGCGAGCGAGCTTCGCCCCCCTCGGCCGTCTTCCCGGATGATTTCGCCAGTAGACGGGCTGACCGTGGCGGAAACTAACTCGGTCGTGTCACCGACGGCGGTCTGGTACCGGAAGTAGTAGTACGTGCGCTCGCGGAAGGGATAGTTGACCTGCACGTCGGTGCCTTGGGCCGGTGGCTGCTCAGCAAAGATCGGCGCGACAGCCTCGTCGATGGTCAGTCGGGTCTCGGCGTTACGGAGCGCCGGGTCTGCCCAGGCGTGCAACTCGGCGCGGTACAGGGCGAACGCGCCGGCGTAAAAGATCACAAACAGCGCAAGGCCGATGACGATGCCGACGACGGAGTGCGTGTCCCACAGCAGCTTGAGCGCGCGCGTCCCGACGAGCTTTTTCTTCTCCGAGCGTGCCCGGGCCGGCGTGCCGTTGGGCGCTGAGCCGGGCGTAGCTTTGGGGCGGTCGATGGTTTCCACAGCGAGGTCAGGCTAAAGAGCGGGCTAAATGAAGTAAGCAAAGGCGGTGATCCCGCCGAAAACCAACGAGGTGATGGCCATGCGGAGCCAGGCGCCGCGGCCACTCGGGGCGAGGTAGGCCCAGACGATGAAACCGACCCAAACCGGCACCGAAAGCGCCACGCTGATGGAAACAGCCACTCCGACGGGCACGCCAAGCAGCGGCAGGGCTGTCCCCAGGGCCAGGCCAAACAGAACGAATGCAAGAAAGCCCCCAAAAAAGGCAGCCGTTCCTTTTCCCCAGGCCTCGCCTTTGGTCCATTCGTGTTTCATCGGAAAGGGTGGGTTGGTAGGCAAGTGGTTGGGCAGGCCGATGTAGAGGCTCACGTGAGCAGCACCGAATATCAGGTCTGTGTCACGAGAGGGCAGGAGGCGCAGTTTAGACCCAGTCTAATATAAGGCGGGCTCCCCAGATCGGCCTACCACCGGTTCGTCAAAGAGCGTCCGGTTTTGCGTGGGGTTTCGGTGAACGGGGGGTTGGTTGGGTGGGGAGCGGTTGGGCAGGTTGCGGTTGGTCAGAGTTTGGCGAAAACAGGGGCTGTCTGTACGCGATGTTCCACCTTTATTCCCGATGGAAGAGGATCCTGCCGCAGCGATGAACGGCCGGCTCAACGGGGAGGAGCGCTGTACCTTTCGGGATGTGTATTCCAACCCCTAAGCCTCCGCCTTCCATCGAGATGCGTTCTGTATCCACCACGCAACTTCAGCTTAGGCTGAGCCTGCTCTCCGTGCTCCTTGCTGTCGGTGTCAGCGCGCAGCCGGTGCCTCGGTTCGAACCGGATTCGACGACGTTTCCGATCACTGTGCCGGCCTCGTATGCGTCGACGACGGGATATCTCGTCGTGCTGGAAGACCGTGCCCGCCCGGATGGCCCGACCGTTCGCCTCCCCGTCGCCATCGTCCACACGAACGCGGAGGAGCCGGCATCGAGTCCCGTGTTGTATCTCAGTGGCGGTCCGGGCACCAGCGCCCTCCAAACGGCCGCGTATCCTGGGGCCTATCCGTGGCTGAGCACGCGCGATTTC
>JBCDHV010000561.1:0-2878 GCA_038749615.1 Bacteroidota bacterium | reverse complement strand
TTGAAGCCGCCCGTAAACCGCGTGTAGAACTGATCTGACCAGTTGGCCGGGTTCGTGGCGGAGAGGTAGGAGGTGGAAAAGAGCGACACGTCGGCTCCACCCATGGAGGCGGCTTGCGGGGAGAGCGCCAACATCCGTTGCCCGAGACCAAACCGGCTGTAGATCGTCCCGTTGTTATCGAGCTGGGCCGCGGCCGGCAGGGCCAGCACAACGACCAGTAGGAGGGCGAATCGGTTCATGGTTGACCGTGAGGTGGGGAAAGCAAACGTGAGGGAAGAGCGGGACACGGCAGGGAGCCGCTAGTTTCTCTGGCCGCTCGTTAGGTTCTGGGAACGCCCGTCAGTTTCTGGGAACGCCCGTTAGTTTCTAGGAACGAACGTGAGCGACAGGGCCGGTTGGGCGTCGCCTTCCGCTACCAGAAACAGCGGGCTCACCGTCCCGAGTGCGTTGGCCGGCTCGACGGTGTAGCGCACGAAGGGAGGATCGCCGAGGAGCGCCTCCTGAATGCTGCGGAGCAAGGTGGGCGCACCTGCTACCAGCGTGCTGCTCACGAACGCGAAGGTGCCGTTGGCGTCTGGCTCAACGGTCCGGAGCAGGAGCCGCTCGCCATCTTCGAACTCACCGAACAGGTTGAGCCGGCCCAGGGCCGGGCGCACAAAGCCGGCGGGCGCTTGCTGGATCGCGGCGGAGTCGGCCTGGAGGCTAAACGAAACGCGGTTCACGACGGCGTCTTGCAGGGCCGGGTCGGTGTAGGCAAAGGTCACGGCGGTAGCTCGGCCCAGGCCATCCTGGAGCAAGACCCGCCCGTCCGGTACGCTACCTCCGCCGTCGTTCTGCACGTTCGAGAAGAGCTGCGAGACGACGAACGAGACGGTGTCTTCGGTCGCCTCGACGATGAACTGGCTGTCTTCCGCGTCGAATCCGAGGACCGCGTTGCCGGTTGCACTCCGAAGCTCGAAGCCGTGGAAGACGCTGGCAAACTGAGTGCTGCGGAGCGTGGTGTCATTGGCCGCGATCCACGCTTCGGGCATGGGGACCGTCACCGTTGGGAGGGTAGGATCGGCCATGAAGCGGGTGATTTCCTCGCCGGCTGTGATGGTCGTGTCGGACGTGAGGCTGTTCGCTGGCCAGGATTCGGGGATGGCCGACAACACCATCTCGACGGCCTGGAGGGTGTCCCCGTAGACATACGTGGGGCTGAGCACGAGCCGAGCGCCCGTGACACGGCCCGCTTGTAGAGCCGTGGCGTCTTCGAGCAGCGTAATGTCGAGATAGCCAGTGGCCGTCGTCGTTCCGGCAAGAGGATCGTCCACGCTTCCGGCAAGCACACGAGTGGTCAGGCCCGTGAAGGCCGTGGTACTCGAACGCTGGGCACCAGTGATGGTGGGTTGGAGCCGGCCGTCGAGGGTAGCTGCCGGGACGAGCGCGCGCTCGGGGGTGGCTCCATCCTCGCCAATCAGTTCGCCGCCGACGCCTGTCGGGTCATCGTCGCACCCGGTCGTCAGAAGGAGTGCCGGCAGCAGCAAGGCCAGAAGGAGGAAGGTTCGGGGCATAAGTCGTTTTGATCGAGTGGCGCGCTCAACGCATGAGGCGAGCCGCCGGACAAGGCGTAGGTCTCCTATGTTCGAGGTACGGTGTTCTGGGTACCCGTGGGCTGCATGCCCGTCCGAGAGGCATGCGTTCGTCAACGCTCAGGCGTAGGGAAGGATTACGCAGCGTTCTGAAGATTCACGAGATCTGAGTAGAGCGAAGCAATTTGTTCGTTGCGTGCGTCGCCCGCTTCGGCCAGTTCCGTAGCGCCGGCTGGGGTTTCCCCGAGAGCCGCGTCATGCAAGACGAGATCGGCAAACGCCGGGCCGAGGTCGCCGACGGGCAACGTGTGCAGCCGGCTGTCATCGGGCAGGCCAAGCGCCTCGACGTTGGCAGGCGTCAGCTGGTCGGGCCGCTCGACGCCATCGGTCGTGTAGATCACCCGGGCATCGGCGAAGAGGGGATCGTCGGCATACTTGAGTTTGAGCAGCGCCGGCACCATCGAGGCCAGCCAGCCGTGGGCATGGACGATCTTCGGGCCCCAACCCAGTTTCCGAGCGGTGTCGATGACGGCCTCGGCAAAAAGGTAGGCCCGCTCCGGATTGTCGGTAAACTCAGCCTCCGTTTTGCGGTTGTGGTAGATCCCTTTGCGCTTGAAGTACTTCACACTATCGGTGAAGTAGACTTGCATGCGGACGCCGGGAATCGAGGCTACTTTCACCTTCAGCGTCTCAGTCACGTCGCCCACTTTGACGGTACTCCCAGACAGGCGAATGACTTCGTGGAGACGGTTCTTCCGCTCACTGATGGTCCCGTACCGAGGCATCATGATGCGGCTTTCGAACAACCCCTGCTCGTTCAGATACTCGGGCACGGTGCGTAGGTAGTCGGCCATGTCAGAAACCCGCGCAAACGGGGCGACCTCCGAGGTCGCAAAAAGAATTCTGGCAGTCGTCGACATAAAGCACTACGTTAGGTGGGAGGGGGCAATTCTATGAGCCGGCTGGTGGAAGCCGCTCGTAACGCGGATAGCTTGTAAAGTTCGGACAAATCCAGCGTTTAACGGGAGAAGAGTCTGCAAAAAGGCCGGTGTGGAAGAAGGATTAAGGTAGAAGGATGAACGGTGCGCTTGCGGAGGCCTGTGGAGCAGGAGATAGGTAAAGGGAGCAGGGGGAAGGGGACGTTTGCCTGGCTTCACGAAGCGCTTTGAGCTTGACCCGTTAGCACGTACACCCCGATTCTTGCTAGACTCCTTCATCGAATCGAGGTCTCTCTATGTCCAAGATCCGCTATTCCGACGACTTTCGCCGAGACGCTGTCCGTCTTGTCACCGAAGCCGGTCACTCGC
>JBCDHV010000560.1:0-2926 GCA_038749615.1 Bacteroidota bacterium | reverse complement strand
GGCGCTGTCTGGGGGGTAGACGATGCCGGCGTCGTGGCGGATGCCGGTGATCCAGCCAGTCTTGTGGGCGACGGTCGAGCCGTCTGGGACGCCTCTCGGAATCATGGAATTGTACTGCTGCCGCGCCATGACCTGGATCATCTCCTCGTCGGCTGCGGCCGAGACGATGTCGTGCCGCATCAGGGCCGCCAGGACTTCGGCGAGGTCAGAAGAGGTCGCGGTGTTGCTGAGCCCCTGCCGGAACGCCTTGATGTCCTCTACGCCCCGCAGTACGAGCATGGTCTCAGCGCCGAGATCGCGGACGGTCTGCTGCGCGTTCTCTGCCCCCACCAGCCCGATCAGGATGTTCGTCGCGAGGTTCGAGGAGACCGTGATCATCTGCTCATTGAGCTCGCGGATCGGCATCGGTTCGCCGAGCCGGCCGTAAATAGCCTCGGCTTCATCGGCGTCTTCAGAAATCGACATACTGTAACGTGAACTGTCGACGATCGAGAAGAACTCGTTCTCGACCAGAATCGAATCGTCCAGCGCGAAGGTGCCGGCCTCAGCTTGCTTGAACAGTTCGATCATCACTGGCACTTTCATCGTGCTGGCCGCGTGGTAGACACGGTCGCCCTGAAAGTCGTAGCTCAACCCGAGGCTGTCACGGACCGACACGGAGAACGTGAGTCCTGGATAGGCCGATGCCGCTTCGGTTAGGGTAGCATCGAGCGCGTCCATGGGATCAGTGGTGCAAGAGGAGAGGAAGAGGGCGAACAGAAGAAGCGAAGTGCGAGGTGCGGAAGGGCGCAGCATCAAGAGGCGTGATGGGTGTGAATGGAGTGCGAGGGGAATATAGAAGAGGACGGTTGCTACTTATATGGACAGTCCGATTTTTCCAATGTTGAGGTTGTGCCGCATGCGCTCGTGAGCGTCGTGGGCGTGCTGGATCGGATAAGAAGAGTCGATGACAGGACGGAGCCGGCCGGCGTCCATCAACGGAAAGATCTCCGCCATGAAGCGGTCACGGATGTCAATTTTCTCAGTGAGGCTGCGCGAGCGCAAAACGGAGCCGATCACGCGCAAGCGCCGCCGCAGCAGCTTGGACAAGTCGAGCTCGGCCCGCGCACCGCTCAGAAGTCCGATGAGCACCAGCCGGCCTCGCACGTTGAGGAGGTCGACGTTGCGGCCGAGATAGTCGGCCCCGACGGGGTCCAGGATGACATCGACGCCCTTTGTTTGACCGCGCAGGGCGTCGGCGAAATAGATCGTCTTGTAGTTGAAGGCCCGAGTGGCGCCCAGTTGCTCGCACGTCCGGCACTTCTCATCGGTGCCGGCGGTGGCGTACACGGTACATCCCCGCGCGACGGCCAGTTGAATCGCCGACGTGCCGACCCCGCTTGCTCCGCCGTGGATCAGCACGGTTTCGCCGGGTTGAAGACCGGCTTCGAGGACGAGATTCACGTAGGCGGTATAAAACGTCTCCGGCATCGCGCCGGCCTCTTGCATGTTCCAGCCGGAAGGTACAGGCATCAGCATCGCGGCTGGTACCCGTACCCGTTCGGCATAGCCTCCGCCACTGAGCAGTGCGCACACAGAGTCGCCAACGGCCCACTCGGTCACCCCATCGCCGAGTTCAGAAATCCGCCCGGCCATCTCCAATCCCAGAATCTCCGAGGCCCCCTCCGGCACGGGATACCGCCCCGACCGCTGCAACAGGTCCGCTCGGTTGAGCGCCGTCGCCTCCACATCCACGATCACCTCACCGGTGCCGGCCACCGGATCAGCCACCTCAGCCCATCGCAGGTTGGGTTTGTCGATCAGGATCGCCTTCACGTGGTGCGTAGGTTTGTGGTGTGTGGTTCGTGAGGTGCCGATGTGCACGACGCACCCGGTAGCTACAGACGACGTACTACAGACCTACACACTACGCTCACAGATCTGTCATCAGATCTCTCAAGGCTTCCACCTCAGCCCACCGCAGGTTTGGTTGGTCGATCAGGACCGCCTTCACGTAGTGCGTGGTTTGTGGTTATGTAGTGTGTTGCCCGATACAACCACAGACTACGAACCACACATCTACGAACCACGATTCAGAGATCTGTCATCAGATCTCTCAAGGCTTCCTTCGCAGCGCGTTGCTCGGCCTTCTTCTTGCTGCGGCCGGTGCCGCGCCCGTGGGGCTGGTCGTTGAGGAGGACTTCGACGCGAAACTCCTTGTTGTGGCTAGGGCCACTCTCGGTGAGGACGCGGTAGCGGGGTTGGGACCAGCCGCGGGCCTGGGCGTGTTCTAGAAGCAAGCTCTTGTAGTTCTCTCGGCGCTCGACGACTTCGTCGATGTCCACGTGATCGTCGAGCACGTCCAGCACGAACGAGCGGGCCACGTCCAGACCCTGGTCCAGGTAGAGCGCACCGAGAAGTGCTTCGAAGCCATCGGCGAGGATGCTCGGATTGCTCCGGCCGTTGCTGCGCTCCATGTCGTCGCTCATGAGCAGAATGCGATCGAGCCCGATGTGTACGGCGTACTTCGAGAGCGCAACGCCACTGACCAGTTTTGACCGGGTGCGGGTAAGGAAACCCTCGTTTCGATCTGGAAACGTCCTGTACAAGTATTCCGCCACGGCGAGGCCGAGGACGGCATCGCCGAGGAATTCGAGCCGCTCATTCGAGCGCAGATGGCCCGTCGGTTGATTCCGCATCAACGAGCGGTGGCGGAGAGCTTGGTCGTACAGGGTGAGATCGTAGAGGCGACGGCCGAGCACCTGCTCGACGCGTGCCCGCGACACACGGCCGGCACGGCGAGACCGTAGCCGGCGCACCCAGCGACCAATCGTGTCGGGCAACATGCCGGCGCGATCGGTTACGAGACAGTGGTGGGGGTAGCGTGGTGGGGAGAGTCAAAAGATAAGAAGCCGAATCGTTCCAGACTATGGAATCTAGATCGGGC
>JBCDHV010000559.1:0-2934 GCA_038749615.1 Bacteroidota bacterium | reverse complement strand
TTCAACGGGTCGCCGCGTGTCTCTGCTGCTACGCGTGAGCGCGTCGAGCACGTGGCCGAGCAGCTGAACTACCGGCCAAACGTCTCGGCCAGAAATTTGGCGAGCCAGCGCTCGAATTTGGTCATGGCCGTCGTGCCGATGCTGACGAATTACTTCTACATGGAGGTCGTCCGTGGCGTGCAAGACCGCTTGGCAGACACCGACCTCGACCTGCTCGTCTACACCGCGCAAGCGCCCGAGTATGTGGATGGCCAACTGGAGCGCGCGTTGCAGCGGGGCCGTACCGAGGGGGTTCTGCTGTTCTCGACCCCACTGACCGATGCACGCGCCGAACTCGTCCGCCAAGCGGATCAGCCGGTTGTGCTCGTTGACTCGTCGCATTCGGAGCTCGACTCCGTGTTTGTCGACAACGAGCGTGGAGGCTACGAAGCGACCCGGCACCTGATCGAGATGGGTTACCGGCGTATCGGGTACCTCTCGGGCCATCCGATGTCTGTGCCGGCTGTCGACCGCCAGGCTGGCTATGGCCGTGCGCTGCGTGAAGCCGGTCTCCCGTTCGACCCCGACCGTATCTACACGCCCCAGCAGAGCCGGGACCACGGCTACACCGAATGCATCGGGTACGAGGGCATGCAGGCACTCCTGAAGCAAGACCTCGATGCCGTATTCGTGGCCTCAGACATTCAGGCGCTCGGGGCTTTGCGTGCCATCCACGAGGCCGGGCTTCGCGTTCCAGAAGATCTTGGCGTCGTTGGCTTCGATGACATCGCCGTGAGTGCCTACGTGGGGCTCACCACGATGCGCCAGCCGATGTACGACATGGGCCGGCAAGCCGTGGACGCGCTCCTGTCTCGTCTCAATGCGCCCGTGAGTGCCTCGGCGCACAGCGTACACTACGCCGAGCTCGTCCGCCGCAATTCCACGGAGTGGGTCGGGTAGACCCGGCCATGTACAAAGCGCGCATCTCGGAACCTCACCTAGATCCCCGCGTCACGACAATCTGGAATTCGCCCGATTCATGCATGTGAGTCGGGCGTTTCTGTTCAGGTATCCACACCACTGATTGGCACTCGCCCCTCCGCACTTCCCCCTTTGCCCTTCCCTCGGGACGGCCAGTGTCCAAGGACTAAACCCCACTAAAAACGAAATGAAGTTCGCAACTAAGCTGTGCCTCGTGCTGGCACTGGCTGTAGGCCTTTATGCATCGGCCGACGCCCAAGCACGCGTTCAAGTCATCCACAACGCTCCCGATCCGGCCGCCGCAGCCGTCGATGTCTACCTCGGCGATGCTCTTGCCATCGATGACTTCGAGTTCCGCGACGCTACGGAGTTTCTGGAGCTTCCGGCCGGTGATGTCACCGTGTCGATTGCCCCACCATCGAGCCAAACGGTCGACGATGCCATCTTCCAGCAGGACTTTACGCTCGAGGACGGTAAGAACTACCAGATTATCGCCACAGGTGTGCTCAGCCCCGATGACTTTGCCGCAAACCCGAACACGGTTGACACCGGCTTCCAGCTGTTGGCCACAGACCAAGCCGTCGTAGAAGGAATCGAAGGCATCACGACGGTGAGCGTCGTACACGGTTCTCCCGATGCGCCTACGGTCGACGTGCTGGCGCCGGCACTCGGGAACGCGAGTGTGCTCGCCACGCTAGGGGCTGACCCTCTGACGTACGGCGATATCACGATGCCTCCGCTGCCCGTGCCCGTGGCGCTGCAGACCGGTGACATTTCAGAGCTGAGCATCGTGCCGGCCGGTGATACCACCGTCGTGACGTCGTTGGCAGTTGACCTGAACGCGCTCGATGGCGCGTCGATCACCGTCTTGGCCTCGGGCTTCTTGTCCCCGGCCGACAACCAGAACGGCCCTGCCTTTGACTTCATCGCCGTCTTCCCAGATGGCGAAGTTGCCTCGATCGTCGTGGGCGACGGGATGGTTCAAGTCATCCACAACGCCGCCGACCCAGGTGCCGCGATGGTCGACGTCTACCTAAACGGCGATCTGGCCGTAGACGACTTCATGTTCCGGACAGCTACTCCGTACCTGACGCTGCCGACTGGCCCTTACGAAGTTGCCATCGCACCGCCGTCCAGCACGAGCGCTGAAGACGCGATCTTTACCGACTCGTTCACGGTCGAAAACGGCCGGACCTACCAGATCATCGCTACCGGCGTGCTAGACCCGAGCCAGTTTGCTGCCAACCCGGACGACGTGGACACCTCGTTCCAACTCACCGGCAGTGACGAAGCCACGTCGACAGGCGTGGAAGGTGCAGCAACGATCACCGTCTACCACGGCATTACCGATGCCCCGACGGTCGACATCGTAGCGCCAGCACTCGGCGGAACCAGCATTCTGACCGCTCTCGGATCTGGACCGCTGAGCTACGGTGAACTCACGTTCCCGTTGGAGGCCTCCCTCGCCCTGCAAACCGGCGAAACGTCCGAGCTGAATGTGATCCCAGCTGGTCTCCCGGAGACAGTGGTTGCTATGCTAGCCGTTGACCTGCGCGCGTTGGAAACCGCATCCGTCCTCGTGATGGCCTCTGGCTTCCTCGACCCAGCCGCGAACCAGGACGGCCCTGCGGCCGACTTCATCGCGGTCTTCGCTGACGGAACGACGGCTTCGCTCGTGGTGACGGAAACGGATGTCGAGCAAATCGCCGACGTGCCGGCCTCGCTGACGCTCGACGCCAACTACCCGAACCCGTTCAACCCGACGACGACGTTCGAGTATGGCCTCACGGAAGCCGGCCCGGTGACGGTGCAAGTCTTCGACACGCAAGGCCGTCTGATCTCGACGCTCGTGGACACGGAGCAGCTCCCGGCCACCTACCGCGTCACCTTCGACGCCTCTGACCTGCCGAGCGGCTCGTACCTCTACCGGCTCACGACGCCGGCTGGCACGCTGACCCGCACGATGCTGTTGGT
>JBCDHV010000558.1:0-2938 GCA_038749615.1 Bacteroidota bacterium | reverse complement strand
GTTGTCCACCAGCGTGTCTACGAGCCGGCCGTTCAGGTCGAACACCTTGACGGACACTTGCTTGTCGATGGGTAGCGTGAAGCTGAAGCTCGTCGTTGGGTTGAACGGGTTGGGGTAGTTGGCGTCGAGCTTGTAGTCGCTCGGCACGATGACCCGCTCGTCCTCGACGTCGACCGAGAAGCCGGCGGTGCCGGTGAGCACGCGCATGAAAACGCGGTTCTCGTTCACAGTCACGGATTCGACGGTCCGCGTGTACGTGCTGTCAGCCGGGTTGAAGACTTCGTTGTACACGAACGTCGAGTCATCAACGCCCTGGAAAGCAACAGCGAGTTCGTTGAAGCCGTCACCATCAGCGTCTCCGAGGTAAGCGAACTTCGATACGAAAGCAGCGCCCTGAACGCCAGCCTCGAAGAACTCCGTCATGACTCCAGCGCTATCGCGGCGCACGAGATCGAACTCGGCCATGTCAAAGTCCTGTCCGATGTCGAACACCTGAACTCCGTCGTAGCTAGCTGGATCAAGCACGTCCCCACCGATGAATTCAGTGGCCCGGACGAACGCCGGCATTTCGCCGTCGGCAAAGGCCTCCGCTGAGTACCCAGGGCCAGATCCAAAGATTTCCATCTGACCGTCACCGTCGAGGTCGCCGTGAGCAATTCCGAGAGCGGTCAGGTCTTCGATGATTCCTAGGCCAACGTTATCTGCAGTGATCTCGAGCGCGCTTGCTCCCTCGTCGAAGTTGATCACGCTGACATCGGCGGACTGCAGGTTACCAAACACAACTTCGTCGTTTCCATCACCATCGAGATCTACAGGAGTGCCACCAAAGAAGGCGACCTGGTCAGCGTCAGAGGCTTGGACAAAGACGTTTGCAGCTGTCGAGTCACCAGCTACGTACGCGTCAGCGCCTGTCGCTGTGGCCATCGTGAAGTTGTAATTGTTCCAAGAGTGCATGACCAGATCCATCTGGCCGTCTCCGTTCACGTCAGCCGGGATAATGTCGTACGGGCTACCGCCGCCTCGGGTCACCGGATCGAATTCTTCCGAGCCTCGACTGCTTAGGCGTAATTCAACTGTCCAGAACTCAAAGCCGCTTCCGATGTCGCCGCTTACACTGAGGACGTACCAGTTGTCGTAACGATTGTCGCCGCCGTTGTTGCCGAACATTACTTCCTGGACGTCATCACCATCGACGTCCATGACGCGAATCCGCTCGGCACGCCAACGGTCTGGCAGATCGTCGTCAAAAGCGTAGATCGAAGCTGGTGCGTCTCCGTAATTATCGTCGCCTTGTGCTTCGAAGACGTACAGCCCAGGGACATATGTATCAGCATTAGGGTTGAACTCGCTGTATCCGCGCCCTGCAAGGAAGACGATCTCACCGAACCCATCGCCGTCAAGGTCGCCAGCTGCAACTGCGCGCATATTGTTTGTTGTGGACGTAGAGTCCAGCACAGGAGTCGTGAACACCAATTCCCAGGTGTCGGCACCTCGGTTTTCGATGACGTGCACTCGCCCGCCGCCTGTGTAATCGGCTAGTAGGATTTCAGGTTGACCGTCGTTATCCAGATCATGGGGGCCGGAGATGTCACGGGCACCAGAGTGCAGCCCAGTTGCATAGGCTCCCAGGGGATCGTCGGCGTTAGGGACGTTGAGAAGATACTCTGTGTCTTGCGCCCAGGCGGTCGTAGCCATGAACGCGAGCGCAAAGCACGCGGTAACGAGGGACTTCATGTGGAAAGGATTTGGTGTGGGGATGCCGGCCTGCTCAAGAAGAAAGCGTGGTGTGCAGGCGGTCTCGTAGGTACAGTAAAGTAGCAGTCGTTCTCGCCGGAGGCAAATTCCTAGAAATCCTGCCCTGGCAATTAGCCGAACGGGTCAAGGCATCTGTTTGACCGTCACGAACGCCTCAGCGGCGTAAAACTCTGGTAAGCCGAGTGCATTGAGCGAGTGGGCCGTCTCGACGTTGCGGTCGCGGGCGCGCTCCCAGAACTCGCGGCTGTCGTAGGCTCCGGGGAACATGGCGCGGTCTTTCTGGCTCTCGTGCTTGAAGATCGCTTCGATCTTGCGGTCCAAGTCGCGCTTCGACATCGGAATGAAGGTATCCGCCTTGTCGATTTCCCACTCTTGCCACGCGCCGCGGTACAACCACACGAGCGGCTGCTTCTTTGCTGCGCCGGCGGCTTCGAGTTCCTCGTTGTAGCGTTCGAGGGCAAACTTGATGGCCATGTAGCACATGCGGTGTGTGCCGTGCGGATCAGACAGATCGCCGGCCACGAAAATGTGCTGTGGCTCGATCTCTTTCAGCAGATCCAAGACGATCTGGATGTCTTCCTCGCCGATGGGCGCCTTCTTGACGCGGCCGGTCTTGTAGAACGGCATGTCGAGGAAGCGGGCGTTCTGATCGTCGAGCCCCATCACTTCGATGCCGGCGACGGCCTCGGCGTAGCGAATGTGCGCCTTGATGTCCTGGATATCCTCCGGGTCGATCTCGCCGGCCTTCTTGTTTTGAAGGAAGCCGAAGATCTCGGTCTTCCGCTTCTTGAAGGCGTCGTACTCGGCTCCGGTCAGCCCAAGCGCCTTGTGGCTCATGTCCACGAAGCGGAGATGCCGGCGGACATCACCGTCGAACACCGCCACGCTGCCGTTGGTCATGTAGGCGACCGTCAACTGGTTGTTGTTCTGGACCACTTTGTCCAGCATCCCCCCCATCGAAATCACGTCGTCGTCTGGGTGCGGGCTGAACAGGATAGACCGCTTCCGTTTGAACAACTGGGTCCGGTACATGACCCGCTGGCGCAGATCCTCGAAAACGCGCCGGCACAGTTCGTCGATCTCGTTGCCGCAGCTCATCACGAGATCGTGCAGGTGATGCTGGTGGAAATCAGTCTCTTCGAGCCGGAGGATCGCCTTGCCGACTTTCTGGCTCAACCAGATC
>JBCDHV010000557.1:0-2944 GCA_038749615.1 Bacteroidota bacterium | reverse complement strand
GAGAACGTGCGAGCGGACGTTGAGCGAGGCGCTCGAAGCAGGCGTAGCGCCAGCTACGGCGATGCAGAGCAACGAAGCGCAGCGTTCGCGCAGCCGTTCGCAGCCCGCGAGGGCTTTTCGGATAGGTCCTTAGCGCAGAAGGGCCGTTATCCTGTTTCCTCGATCAAGAATTGATACGCCTTGAACAGCGTGCCGGCGGGGTCAGAGAGCCGGCTCAGGATTGAGAAGTGATCGTCGGCGTCTGTGGTGACACGCTCGACGGTCAGCCCGTACGGTAGCCAGGCGCGCTGTAGGGCGTCGCTCTGCGCGTGGTACTCCTCGGATTCGTGTTCGCCGACGGCAAGCAGGAGAGGGGCAGCGCCGGCGGGGAGGTGATAGATCGGGCTGTTGCGCCGGGCCGTGTCTTCGTCGAGGCCGATGCGTTTGTTGAGGTAGCTCAGCCGAATGGGTTCGAGATCGAACAACCCGCTGAGAGACAGGCCGCCTTTGACTAGACTCTGTGGTGCGGCCGGATGCAAGGCGGACCACCCGGTGGCCATGAGCATCGCGGTGAGGTGACCGCCCGCGCTGTGCCCAGAGACGAAGATGCGCTCGGGATCGCCTCCGTAAAACGCGATGCGTTCCCACACCCAGAGCAACGCGCGCCGGCAAGACCGGACGATCTGGTCCATGTGGGCCTTCGGGGCCAGGGGATAGTTGGCAAAGACCGTGGTGATGCCGTTGGAGACGAAATGATCGGCGATGAAATGAAAGACCGTCTTGTCCATCGCGACCCAGTAGCCGCCGTGAAAGAAGACATGGACGGGCGCGCCTGGGCCGGCGGGGAAGACATCGAGCCGTTCACGAGCGTTCGACCAATACGGGAGATCGAGGACGTGGCTCAACCTAGCGCGTGAGGCAGCGCTCATTGCACGCCATCCATCGACGATGCGCTCGAAGTCAGGGACCGCCGCCCGATTGTTGTACTGCGCATCGAGCTCTTTTTGATCGTATGATTTGTAGATCGTCACGGTTGGGTGATCACGTGCTCGGTAGGCCAGATGGTGGGGGGCAGGTCCAGGTATCCGTCGTCGCAGAACAAGGACGGGCGGAGACGTAAAAGCATACACAAGAACATCGAAATCACAAACGACCTATGCGACTCGCTTCCCGAACGGTTTGGATCACCGGGGCATCGTCTGGGATCGGGAAGGCCCTGGCCGGCGAGTGTGCCCGGCGCGGGGCCCGCCTCATTCTCTCGGCCCGGCGCGGAGATGCGTTGGAATCCGTCCGTTCAAGCCTTAGCCGGCCCGAAGACCACGTGTGTGTCCCGCTCGATCTCGCAGACCCGGCCTCACTGGAGGCCGCCTATGGGATTGTCAGCCGAGACGTTGGAGCCGTCGATGTCTTGGTCAACAACGGGGGCATTAGCCAGCGCTCACTGGCCGCTGAGACGGACATGGACGTGGACCGCCGGCTCATGGAAGTCAATTATTTCGGGGCCATCGGGCTTACCAAACGGGTCTTGCCAGACATGTTGGAGCGCGGCAATGGGCAACTCGTGGCGGTCAGTAGCCTCGTCGGCAAGTTCGGGACGCCGTACCGGAGTGGGTATGCGGCCAGCAAGCACGCCCTGCATGGCTTTTTCGATTCGTTGCGTGCTGAGGTCGCGCCCAGAGGGCTCACCGTGACGTTGATCTGCCCGGGTTTTGTCAAGACGCAGGTTTCAGTGAATGCGCTCACCTCCGACGGCAGTGCCTTGGGTGAAATGGACGACGCGCAGGCCGGAGGGCTCTCTGCCGAAGCGTGTGCCGTATCGAGTGCTGACGCCATCGAAGCGGATAAGCCCGAGGTCTACATCGCCGGCAAAGAACTCGCTGGGGTCTACGTCAGCCGATTTGCCCCGTGGCTGTTCCGCCGGCTCATCCAGCGAGCCAAAGTCCGGTAACTCGAGAGGCTGTCAAACTAGACCACCACGCGTAGGAGTTCGGCCAGGCTCGTATCGCCGGCGTACACGGCCTGAAGCGCCTCATCCCGAAGCGACGGGTAGCCTGCCTGTGCTGCACGCCGGCAGAGCGCGGCCGGGGACTCTCGGCTGGCGATGGCCTGGCTAAGCGTTTCGCCAATCACCAACCGCTCGAACAGGGCGAGCCGGCCCCGATACCCTGTGCCGGCACAAGCCGGGCACCCTACCGCAGAATACGTCGGTTGGTCACGGGCCACTCCGAACTCTTGACGCACGGGCGCCTCAGGGGACTCCGGCTGCTTGCAGGCGCTACAGAGCCTGCGGACCAACCGCTGCGCCAAGACGAGCTTGAGCGACGAGGCGAGCAAGTAAGGCTCCACCTGCATGTCGATCAATCGGCCAATGGTGCGGGCGGCGTCGTTCGTATGCAAGGTGCTCAGCACGAGGTGACCTGTGAGAGCTGCGCGAACCGCGACGCGAGCCGTCTCCGTGTCCCGGATTTCACCAACCATCACCACGTCCGGATCTTGCCTCAAGAACGAGCGCAAGGCCTCCGCAAAGCCGAACCCGAGATCCGGGCGGATGGCGGTTTGATTGAGGCCGGCCATTCGGTACTCGATGGGATCTTCGGCCGTGACGATGTTGACATCCGGGGTATTGCGCTCGTTGAGGGCGGCGTAGAGCGTCGTCGATTTTCCACTGCCGGTCGGGCCCGTCACGAGGACCAGGCCGTGTGGCCGGCGAACCGTAGTGCGAACGTCATCCAAGGCGTCTCCATTCAACCCGACGCCTTCGAGCGTGAGCGGCACCGAGGACGCGTCGAGTACACGCAAGACGATCTTTTCCCCGAAGCAGGTCGGAAGCGTGCTCACACGTAAATCGATGGCTGTGCCGGCGTCGTTGAACCGGATTCGTCCGTCTTGTGGCCGGCGCCGTTCCGCGATGTCGAGGTCTGCCATCACCTTCAACCTGGACGCGACGGCCGAGGCCTGGATGCCG
>JBCDHV010000556.1:0-2947 GCA_038749615.1 Bacteroidota bacterium | reverse complement strand
CTGCGGAAGAAGTAGTCGCCCGTGCCGCAAATGCCCGGACCTGTGCCATTGTCGCGGTCTACGTGGTTCGGAGCGTCCCGGTCGCCGCCGCCGAGGTTGGGGCCGGTGCCGTCAAAGTTGTCTTGCCAGAAGACGGTTTGTGCTGAGGTGCTGAATGAGAGGGTCAACGAGAGAACGAGGGCAGTGAGATATACCCGTACGTGTAGCAAGTGCATAGCCAAGCGGTCTGGTGGTAAGGGGAAAGCAGACCAAAGTATTTGCATTTCAGCATGTTGAACCTCCCGCTCGAAACACAAATTTGTACAAAAGCCGCAATGTTGTGAGCGGCATTTTTACTCTATGCAGGGCTTCCAGTAGCCGCCATGCCTCGGGGTTCGTGCTCAGTGTTGCGCCCTCATCGTGTCACCCCAACACAGCCGAAGACACGTCACCGAACACGAACCGCGAGGCACAGATGCGGCTCTGTGCGAGGCAATGTAGGTGGTGCCTCCTGAGCGGGGCCGGCTCGTCAGAACAAGTATTTGAACGCATCGCGCATTGTTGCGAGTGGCTTAGGGTGGGGTTCTTCTCAGTTGATCCGGTCTGTTTCCACGCCGGCTGCTATGTTGCCTCCCGTATTCCCGCCGTCTCACTGCTCACATCGTCTTGAAGCTCCCGCCCGATATCCGCCGGCTCCATCTTACCTACGACCCGGCGGCCGACTACGTGTCGCTGCTCTCCAAGGAAGAGACTGCCGTTTTGGAGACGTATGCGCATCCGAAGCGCCGGCGGGAATTTGTCCTTGGGCGAGCCGCAGCCCGGCACCTCCTCGGCCGGCATCTCGGCCTGGAGCCGGCCGATGTCCCTCTTCGGATTGCGGACGATGGGGCGGTCGATGTGATCGGGCATGGCGTCTATCTCTCGATCTCACACGCGCCGCCGTTCGCTGTGGCGGTCGTCGCTCCACGGCCCATCGGTGCGGATCTCGAACAGATTCAGACGCGGCGCGAGGATTTGTACACGTTTGTCCTCGATCCCTCGGAATACGAAGCGTTCAACGCCTGGCCCCTGTCACATCAGGAGGGGCAGGTCTTGGCGTGGACGGTCAAGGAGGCGGTGTTGAAGGGCCTGCGGACCGGCTTCCGTATGTCCCCGAAAAAGCTGCGGTTGGCCATCGATGTCGAGGCCGGAGCTGGAACGGTGGAGGTGGAAGGGCAGACACCGTGGGCGGTGTGGTTTGAGCGAGAGCAGAACCACTTCTTCGCCGTGGCGGTGCCGGCGTGACACGTTCGGCGCAGGTCGGGGACGAAATCGGGACGCTGCGTGACGGCATCGCCGGCAGCCCGACACAGGTCTGTGACAGGTCTTGAGGTACCGTTGGGTGTGTCTCATCACGTGGTTCTGCCGCGCACACTCAACCCCTCGGTCCGATGATGTTTTCCCTGGTCGTTCGCCCCATTCTGTTTGTACTCGTCTTGATGTCCGCCGGCTGTACAGACGACTACATCGCCGATCTCGTCGATCAAGACGACGAGCCCAATCCGCCGAGCGGGGAGGTCAGCTCAGAAGTGCCGGCCGTGTTCCAGGCCTTCGCTGGGCGCGCAGATGTGACGCTCGACGGTGACTACGTCGTGATCCGCTCGAACGGCGTCCCGGATCACGGCAGTCCTTACTTCGAATCGTCGGATACTCGATACGAGGCCTACGACGGTACGAATGCCGACTTTCACCTCAACCCGAACCGCATCGCCTCCCAAGACCTCGTGTTTCGGATTCCAGTGACGCCCAGAGCATCGTCCAGCCCGCAGTCGACGCCGATGGGGCCGATGGGCGTCTCGCTGAACGGGGTGCCGTTCTACAATCAGTACGCAGCCGGCAGCGCGCCCCTGACGCGAGAGATCAACTCGTTCGATCAATACAATGGGCATCCGCAGCAATTCGGCGGCTACCATTATCACATTGAGCCGTTGTACCTGACCGAGACGTACGGACGCGACGCGCTGCTGGGCTATCTCCTGGATGGATTCCCGGTATACGGTCCGGTCGAAAACGGCCGAGAGGTCGGCAACGGCGACCTGGACGCCTACCACGGCCACACGCACGCCACGGCCGAATACCCCGAGGGCATCTACCACTACCACGTGACCGCCGAGGACCCGTACATCAACGGTGCCGGCTTCTACGGGGTCGCCGGTACCGTGAGCCAGTAAAACCGTCCGAAAGCACCTATCCAGAGGAGCCGATGAAAACGCTCGTGTGCATCGCAGCCGTCGTCAGTCTGTTCGGTTTTGCGAGTGATTGGTACGAGAACACGCGTCAGCTGTCAGTCGTCGTCGACGCATCGGAGGAGGCGCTAACGGAGCGTGACGGTCGGTTGTGGAGAGGGCACGAGCGGTTTACTGGAACCGTGCGGTGGACCTACCCTGACGGCACGCCCCAACGTACCACGGTCTACGCGGAAGGCCGCCGGCACGGGGACGATCTCACTTGGTACGATGACGGCACGCCTCGGTCGGTTCGGCGATACGACGACGGGGAAAAGACCGGCCAGCACGCCGGCTGGTGGGCTGATGGCACGCCCCAGTTCCGGTTTCAATTCGAGGCAGACCAGCATGTGGGCGACAACTACCGCTGGTACGCCAACGGCGTCATGAGCGAGCATCTGGTCTACGCCCACGGCGTCGAGGCCGGCCGGCAGCAAACGTGGTGGGAAGACGGCCGGGTGCGGGCCAACTACGTCGTCAAAGACGGCCGGCGCTTCGGGCTGATGGGGCCGAAGGGATGCGGATGACTAGATCCCCGATTTAACAAGTCCCCGATTTAACAAGGGTCTTAGGAAGCAAACGTCGATGAATGAACTAGATCGGATGGCGACGAAGCAGTTCCAAGAGCGCTTGGTACAAATCCTGACGCCGGTGGTTGAACCGCCACTCACACTCCTTGAGATGCAGGTAAAACGTGACCGCCG
>JBCDHV010000555.1:0-2949 GCA_038749615.1 Bacteroidota bacterium | reverse complement strand
CGCGCTCGGGCTCGACCCGAGCAAGGCGTCGCTGTTCAAGCAGAGTGATATCCCCCAGGTGACGGAGCTGACGTGGTACTTGCTCTGCCTCACCCCAGTCTCGCAGCTCGAAAAAGGCGTCGCGTTCAAGGACAAGGTGGCCCAAGGCCTGTACGCCAACGGCGGCTTGTACTGCTATCCGATCCTCCAGGCGGCCGACATCCTGATCTACGGCGGCAACTTGGTGCCAGTGGGAAAAGACCAGAAGCAGAACCTGGAGATCTCGCGTAATCTGGCGCAGAAGTTCAACCAGACCTTCGCTACGGAAGACGACCCGATCTTCCCCGTACCCGAACCGCTCATCCTCGATTCCGTGGCCGTCGTTCCTGGGCTCGACGGGCGTAAGATGTCGAAGAGCTACGACAACACGATTGGCATCTTCGACGAGGGCAAAGCGCTGAAGAAGAAGGTCATGAGTGTGGTTACGGACTCGACGCCGCTCGAAGAGCCCAAAGACCCTGAAGCCGACAACGTCTTCGCCCTGATCAAGCTCTTCGCCTCGGACGAGCAACGCGAGGAGATCGCCGAGGCGTACCGAGCCGGCGGATACGGCTATGGGCATGCCAAGAAGGCGCTGCTCGGGTTCATCAACGCCTACTTCGCCGAGGCCCGCGAGCGCCGGCGAGACCTCGCTGCCCGCCCAGATTACGTCCACGATGTGCTTCGCGAAGGCGCCCGGCGCGGCCGAGAACGCGCCGACGTGTTTATGGAGCGCGTCCGCGAGGCCGTCGGAGTCAGGTGAATTATGAATTGGGAATTATGATTTATGAGAAGCGGTGCGGTTTAGCTAGATGGGTTCGTGTAACTCGGTTTCCGCCGAAGAACCGTGTTTCGAGTAAACACCCACCGAGCAAGCAACCCTTCATAAATCATAATTCCCAATTCATAATTCATAGGCCCTCTCGCTTTCAAGCCTAGCCACCCCTACCCCCCTTCATCTCATGCCGAAGCCTCACACCGCCCGCCCCTACGTGTTGGTCATCGACAACTACGATAGCTTCACGTACAACCTCGTCCACTTGGTCGGCCGGCATACCGACCGGCTGGAGGTCGTCCGGAATGACCAGATCACGATTGAGGACATTCGGGAGCGAAATCCGGATTTCATCCTGATCTCCCCTGGTCCGGGCCGGCCTGAAGATGCCGGCGTATCGGAGCAGATCATCCGCGAGTTCGGAGCAACCACGCCGATTCTGGGCGTGTGTCTCGGGCATCAGGCCATCGGCCAGGTGTTCGGCGGAACGGTCACCCACGCGCCGACGCTGATGCACGGCAAGACCAGCACGGTCCAGCACAACGACGAGGGGTTGTTCGCCGACGTTCCGCAAGACTTCGTGGCCACGCGCTACCACTCGCTCGTCGTCGATCCGGGGTCGTTCCCGGAGGTACTCGAAGTCACCGCCCGCAGCGCCGACGGCGTCATCCAGGGCCTACGGCACCGCACCCTCCCGATCCAGGGCGTCCAGTTTCACCCGGAAAGCGTCCTCTGCGTCGAAGGCCCCAAACTGATCGAAAACTGGCTCGCCGGCCGCACATGATGCCTCCATCCATCCCGACATCCCGGCATCCCCGATCCGAAACATCCCGAACCAAAGGCGCTGCCCTGTAAAGACGTTGCATGCAACGTCTCTACCACGTCTCCACCACGGCCCGAACAACCGCCGGCATCCCGGCATCCGAAACCATCCCGGCCTACGCCATGACCCCCTACCTCAAAACCCTCTCCACCGGTACCACACTCTCCTCATCTGAGGCCGAAGCCGCCATGACGCATATGCTCAATGGCGAGGCCGAGCCGGTCGAGATCGCGGGGCTGCTGATGGGGCTGCGGACACGCGGGGAGACACTCGATGAACTGACTGGTTTCACGCGTGTCATGCGGGCACATGCCGTCCATGTCGACGCGCCCGAGGGAGCCATCGATCTCTGCGGGACCGGCGGCGACGGAACCGGAACGTTCAACATCTCGACGACGGCCGCCTTCGTGGCTGCCGGCGCAGGTGTGCCGGTCGCCAAGCATGGCAACCGGAGCGTGTCCTCGAGATGTGGCTCGGCCGATGTACTCGAAGCGCTGGGTGTGAACGCTGGGCTTCGCAAGGACGGCGTCGAGCGTTGCCTTCGCGAGGCGGGCATTGCGTTCCTGTTCGCCCCGTACTTCCACCCCGCACTCAAGCACGTCATGCCCGTGCGCCGCACGCTCAAGGCCCGAACGTTTTTCAACATCCTCGGCCCGTTGTGCAATCCGGCCAGCGTGAGCCGGCAGCTCGTCGGTGCGTTCAGCCAAGAGGTGGCCGAGCAAATGGCGCACATCCTGCTGCGCCTGGGTGCCGAGCGGGTGGCCACCGTGTGGTCCCAAGATCACCTCGACGAACTGTCGATTTCCGCACCTTCGCACGTGTACCTCGCCAAAGCCGGCGACGAAGCGCCGCGCCCGATGACCGTGACGCCCGAGCAATTCGGATTCGAGCGCGCCTCGGCATCCACCCTGGCCGGCGGCGACGCCCAAGACAACGCCGCGATTCTGCGCGCCATCCTCTCCGGCGAGCCCGGCCCCAAACGCGACGTGACACTCCTGAACGCCGGCTTCGCGCTCTACACCTCCGGCCAATTCGACTCCATCGAAGCCGCCATCGACGCCGCCCGAACCAGCATCGACACCGGCGCCGCGCAGGAAAAACTAGACGCTCTCATCAAGACCTCCAACGCCTAGCCGCTCCCGTAAAGACGTTGCATGCAACGTCTCGGCAGAGCGCTCCGGGACCGGCTCCCCCACCCACCAACAGCGAGCCCCGCGAGCGCCCCACCCAACCATCCACCAACATGACCATCCTCGACCGCATCGTAGCTGACACCCGCCGGCTCGTCGACGAGCGCAAGCGGCAGGTGTCCGTGCGCGATCTGGAAGCGCGG
>JBCDHV010000554.1:0-2960 GCA_038749615.1 Bacteroidota bacterium | reverse complement strand
GCTGGAACGTGACCGACCACACTTGCCCTCGACCACTAGTTCCTTGATGACAGCTTGCCGCTACACCGTTTATGTTCTCCTCGCCACGTAAACCGTCTGGTAAGACGACTGCCTTGGTCATTGGGATCTGGATCGTCGTGTCTGGGGCTGCCTACGCCCTCGGGCCGTACTTTGCCGTCCGGGAGCGTGCCGGTGCTCTGTTGGAGGAGCAACCACGGGCCGTATCCGAAGCGAGGGAGTGGCTAGACGCGATAGGGCCGGAGGCTCGGGACGCGTATGCTACATTTCAGTGGATAGATCTTGGGACTGCTGCGCTCACCGCGCTGGCTTTGCTCATTGCGTTGGCGTTCGTGCTCTCGCGTTTGACCTCCTGGCCAGGACGCCGGGTGCGCATCGCCGCGGCAACGCTTCCACTGTTTGTCTTCGTGGCAGAGGTTGCCGAGAACATCCTCCTCACTACCGCTCTTGCTCACTATCCGGCCCCAGCCGAGTCTGCGCTCGCCGCTGTAGAAATGGTCACCTCAGTTAAACTGCCCGTTGGCTTTCTGACTTTCGCCGTTGCCGCCACGGGCCTGATCGCCGTGGCAGCTCACGCGCTTTGGCAGCGGAGACAGGCTCACAAGGTCTGACTCGACAAATACTCATCCGCCGTTCTGAACTTGTTTTGCCGGTCTTTCGCAGCCGGATTGGAAGCGATACGGCTCTACTATTCTACAAACTATGTCTACGCTCACCTACCACGTCGCAGCCAGTCTCGATGGCTTCATCGCTCACGAGGATGGATCCGCTGACGGATTTTCCTGGGACGACGAGGTCGTCTCAGATTTTTTTGCAGATCTCGGTCAGTTCGGGACGGTGCTGATGGGCAGGAAGACCTACGAGGTCGGGCTCAAGGAAGGGAAGACGAGCCCGTATCCTATGATGCGGCAGATCGTCTTTTCTCGCACGATGACCGAGAGTCCGGACGAAGCAGTTGAGGTCGTTCAGGGGGATCTGGTTGAGATCGTCCGCACCGTGAAGCAGGAGGCAGATACACCCATTTGGCTGTGCGGCGGTGGCGAAATTGCGGCGCTTCTCCTAGACGCTGGATTGATAGACCGAGTGGTGGTAAAGCTGAACCCGGTTGTGTTTGGCTCGGGCATCCCGTTGTTCGGCAGTGGACTGAGCCAGACCTCGTTGGAGCTGACCAGCACGAAGTCGTACACGTGCGGTGTGGTACTGCTCGACTACAGCGTCTCCAACAACGTCTCCACTTCGAACGGTGCGGACTGAGCCGGCGATCCACGACGCTGCGAGCGCTGAGGCCATTTCACACCGCACCGGATAACGTTCGCATGGCCTAGTGCGTGTGGGCTACGCGCCCGGCGCGGCGAGGGAAATCTTTGGGTTGGCCTGGTGCCGAATGGCGTTTGGCGGGCCGGCGTTGAGCGCTCGACAGTCGACGTCGTAGAGGGTCGCTGTGTTCGGTGTGCACTCACCGTCCGCGTGGTGTTTGCAACGGAACAACCGCATGTACGGAGAAGCTGCTCTACTCGCTGACCCGCTTCAGTGTGGTCCAGGAGGCCTTTATGCCGGTGATCGTCCCTTCCTCGTCGCGCTCGATGGTCAAGTGCTCGCCGTCGACGATGTCGACGATCTGGGTGTCGCTGATGGGGACGAGTTCGCGCGGTGTGATGCCTGGTGGGTAGACGATGAGCTTCCCTTCTTCCAAGCGGATGGGGATATCCGTGTTGCCAAACTGCTGGTAAGTGCCGGCGATAGCCTTCAGGGTCGTCTCGTCTAAGCTGACTGGTGTGACGACCGTCGGCGCGAAGATGGGCCAGTCGTAGGCGTCATGCAGGGCCGTCATGAGCTCGTCTACGAGCGCCGACCCTGTGTCGCTGTTCGTCATGACAACGGCCCCTTGGCCTCGGTGCGGATACCCGACCATCTGGCATTTGTAGCCGGCGTTCGATCCACCATGCATGAACGCCAGCGCATCGCCCGTTCCGTTGACGGGCATTCCGAGGCCCCAGCCGTTCGAGTTGGGGGTGAGCATGGAATCGGTAAGCGCTTGGGAGAGCACGGCGTCAGAGGCTCCGGCAACGGCCTCATTCACGGTCAGAATCCAGCCGGCATACTCGGTGGGGGTGGTCCACAGCCCGGCAGCGGCCATTTCGGGGTACGTGTGATAGCGGCCGGCGATGGGAGTGCCGTCGCTATCGTATGCCGTAGCCGCTTCGAGTGCGCGTGCAGCAGGCAGCGGTTGGGCGTAGGTGCTTCGCTCCATGCCGGCAGGGCCCAGCATGCGCTCCCGTGTCAACTCGACGAACGAGGTCTCGGTCACATCCGCCATGGCCAACTGCATGATCGTCATGCCACCGCCCGAGTAGCGGAATGAGTGACCCGGCTTCGCGAAGGAACGAACCGCTTGCGTGTTGGCCGGGGATTCGCCATCGAGGACTTGCATCGTCGTCGGGACGGAGTCCGTTGCAGCGTATCCTGGAAATCCACTGACGGTGGTGCCGGCCGTGTGCGTCATCAAATGCCGCAGGGTGACGGGCTGCTCGGCCGTGAACGCGCTGGCAGGAAGCTGCCAGGAGGCCAGCGACTCGTTGATCGGGCCGTCCAGCTCCAGCAGTCCGTCCTGCACGAGTTGCAGGGCCGTCATCGTGGCCACGGGCTTGCTCATCGAAGCCGACTGGAACAGCGTCTCGGTCGTGGCCGCGCGCCCGGCTTCGACATCAGCGAGGCCGTACGCCTTGGCCCAGGCAATTTTTCCTTGATCGATAACAGCGATGCTGACCGCTGGCACTCCGTGAAACGCCATCCGCTCCTGCAACGTGGCCGGCGCTACGTCCCGGCCTACGACGCGCACCTTCGGCAGCAGCGCCGTTTCGATCTGTTGGATGACAGCCTCTGGCGTTGAGGGCTCGGAGTCCGGCTGTGCCCAGAGCGTGGGCGCGAGGAGTAGAATGAGG
>JBCDHV010000553.1:0-2965 GCA_038749615.1 Bacteroidota bacterium | reverse complement strand
CGGCGGACGAGCGCCCATCCCGTCGCCCCAAGCGCAACGGCAAGCCCGAGCCCGATCACAAACAGGCTCTTCGTGTCGAACCCGGGGACGAAGAGCGCAGCGCCCATGCTGGCGATGAGGAGGCCGGCCCACCAACCTCCGCGTGGCACCCGAAATTGAACCAAGAACGTGCCGGCGAGCAAGAGCGAGACGAGTCCGGTCAGCCCGGTCACGAGCCAGAGGCGGACGATGTGTACATCCGTTGTGTACCCGAGCGCTTCTCGCCAGCTTTCGGCCATCAACAGGGCCACCACGCTGAAGCAGAGGCCGCTTACCAGCAGCAGCGTAAGCCGGCGGCGGTCGAGCCCGAAGAGCACGCCATAGAACACGCCGATGATGAGAAACCCACCCAGAAACACCAGGGGCATCAACCGAGACCGACGGTTCGCCATGGCCTGGTAGGAGCCGGCATACGCCGAGTACACGTAGCTGACCAGAGACGCCGGCAGATGAAACGTCGAGATCCGCAAGGCCAAGAGGTGCCGGCCCGGTGCGGCGAGTGAGTCGGGCACTGGAATCGCGAGATCCATGAGGCCCGGCTCTTCTTGGTTAGCGCTAGATCCCACGGTCCCGTTTTCGATCAACAGCACGCCATCCCAGTACACGTCGTAGGCGGCCAAAATCGACATCGACAGGCCAATGGGCCGTTCTGTCTGGGGAGAAACGGTCACCGGCAACCGCACCCAGAAGACGGCCTGCGTGTCAGGAAGTGCGTAGATCGAGGTGCGCTGCCAGTCGCTATCGGAAAAGGCCGGCGCTGCCCATGCCGGATCGTCTCCAAAGCGGAGACGTGCGTCCTCCGAGGATGTGGTCTGGACGGCCAGCAAGAGCAGCAGCGTGAGCACGGGGCGTTCGGCGAACGGTTGGGAACGAGTTCGGAAGGCATCCTACGCCGCGAAACGGCGCAAAGCGAGCCGTTGACGAACGAGATGAGCCGTTGACGGAACACCGCTGCACAAATGCCAGGCCCAGGCGATGTTTGACAGGTCCACTCCTTAGGGACACGCACCGAGCACCCAGCTCCGAACGCCTAACGCTTGCCTTGCCATGACCCGAGCCATGATCCGCTCTACCCTGCTCACTACCCTTGTGCTGTGCGCTGCCGTTAGCGCTCAGCCCACGTTCGAGGCCGAAATGCGCACGTTCGAGGCCCGTGACGGGCGAACGGTGGAGGCGGAGTTCGTCGAGTTTCTGGTGCCCGAGCGCCGCAGAGACCCTGACTCGCCGCTGATCCGGCTCGCGTATGTACGGTTTCTGAGCACGAGCGAGAATCCCGGACCCCCGTTGGTGTATCTCGCCGGCGGTCCGGGAGGCTCAGGCAGCCGAACGGCTCAGGGCAGCCGGTTCGATCTGTTCATGGCGATGCGCGAGGTTGCCGACGTAATCGCGTTCGATCAGCGCGGCACGGGGGCGTCGGATCCGTTGCCGTCGTGCCCGCATGCGTCGCGGGTGCCGTACGATGAAGCAGGCACGCGTGAGCGTCTCACCGAGATGGCTCGCGAGGTGGCGGAACGCTGTGCGGCGTTCTGGCAGGCCGAGGGCGTCGATCTCGGAGCCTACACCACCACAGCCAGCGCCGACGATCTCGCCGACTTACGCGACGTGCTCGGCGTACCGCGCATTGATCTGTGGGGGATCAGTTATGGCACCCACCTCGCCCTTGCGACGATGAAGCGCCATCCGGATCTCGTGCGCCGGGCCGTACTCGCCGGCGTCGAAGGGCTGGACCACACGTTGAAATTGCCCAGCGACCAGCTCGCGCTACTCCGCGAGATCGGCGAGCGGTCTGGGGATGCTGAGTTCGTTGACCGGATGCACCGCGTGCACGAGCGTCTTCACGCGACGCCGGCTCAGGTGCCGTTTACGCTGCGAGACGGAACCGTGGACACGCTCGCACTCGGGGCCTTCGAGGTGCAAATCATCGCGTCGAGCTACCTGACAGGGCCAGGTACCTCGATGCAGCTCCCGAGCATCTATCAGGCCATGGAGGCCGGCGATTACTCTGCCTTTGCCGGCACGGCACCGTACTGGCCTCGTTCCTTGCGCATGCGTGCCATGTCGGTAGCCATGGACGTAGCCTCCGGAGCCTCCGCGATGCGGCTCGACCAGATCCGGCGTGAAGCCGCGCTGAGCCCCCTCAGCGATGCGATCAATTTCCCCGCACCGGTCTGGACGGACGTCTTAGACATCGACGATCTCGGGCCAGCGTTTCGGTCCGCTTTTACCTCCGACGTGCCGGTCCTGTTCATCAGCGGCACAATGGACGGCCGTACGCCCGTCCGCAACGCTACCGAAGCACGTCTCGGGTTTCCCAACAGCACCCACCTGATCCTAGACGGTGCCGGCCACAGCGATCCACTCTTCCTATCGACCCCCATGATCGAGACCCAGATGAAAGCCTTCCTACGCGGCGAGCTGGTTGCTCACCAAACCGTTTCGGTTTGGTGAGCGTGGTTCGTGGGTGTGTGGTGTGTGGTTCGTAGGACTGTTGTACGTGGTGTGTGGATGCGTAGTACGTGGTACGTGGATGTGTGGTACGTAGTCCGTAGTCACACACCACGCACTACAAACCCACACACCACGCTCAGTCCACCCTGTGGGCTGAGAACGAGGATCCTCCCATGTCGAACGTTAGGCCGGCCGGGATGCCGTCTTCGGCGAGGTCGAAGGTGATGGTGGCGGCGGTGTTCGCCAGTTGAAAGTGGGTCGGCGAGAGCGGCAGCATCGCCATGACGCCGGGCCGCCAGGGCATCGACATGCCGAGGCCGGCGTCGGTGCGTTCGATGATCATCAGGTCCGTTCCCGTCTGGCTCCGGTTGTAGCTGCCGGCGAGCCGGTCGTAGTCGGCGTCTGTGAGCTCGACGGTTTCGAGGTCCAGGTAGCCGGCGGGCGGCTCGGCGCGGTCTGGGGTTTCACGGACCCACAT
>JBCDHV010000552.1:0-2967 GCA_038749615.1 Bacteroidota bacterium | reverse complement strand
TCGAAGCGGCTCGACAACGAGTACGAGCCGGCGTACGGCGTGATGTCGCACTGGCGCAACACCGGCGACGACCAGTTCGAGCGCGTGAGCGAACTCGTGCTCTCCAACATCGTCGCGAACCAGGGCACGCTTGCTGCCATCGACACCGACGGCGATGGGGCCGACGAGCTCATCGTCTCGCATGCGCCGGATCTCTACGTGCTGCGCTGGACGCCCGCCGGCTGGGTCATCGACTACCACGACGGCTACACGACCCCGGCCGGCCGGCCCAACGACGTGTCGGCACCCGTGAGCATCAACGTAGCCGTCACCGACTTCGACCGGAGTGGCCGCGCCGAATTCATCGCCTCGAACGCCGACGGGCAGATGCGGCGCTACGTGCCGGCCGAAGGCGCTGTGTTGCCGGTTGCCGGCTGGGCCGAGGCGTTTGCCCTCGACGCCGAGACGGTACACCTCACCTGGCGCGCACCCGACGCCGATTCCGTCGTGGTCTGGCGCGCCGAGCCGGGTACCGATTTCGATCCTGTAGCATCCGGGCAGGACAGCTTGATCTACGTCACCAACGCGCCGGCCCGGTACCGGCTCCAGGCCTGGTACACTGGCGAAGCGGCCCCGCTCAGCGAGGCGCGGTTCGTCCGCCCCCATGCGCCGGCCGTTGTGACCGATGTCGAGTATGCGCCGGATGCCGTTCGGGTTACGTTCTCCGAGCCGCTCGACCCGGCCACACAGCCCGGGCAGATCCTCATCGACGGCGTGGCCGCCCTGGATGCTCTCCTGCTCGGCGATGCCGGCCGGACGCTCATTCTCGGGCTCGACCCGATGCCCGTCGGGGCCGTCTCGGTGAACTGGATCAACCTGCGCGATGCGGAAGGCACGCCGGTGGGGCAGGCGAACATCGCCCTCGACATCCCATCCTTCGCCCAGCCGACCCTCGTGCTGGTGTCCTGGACCGCTCTCGATGCTCGCACCGCCGAACTCACGTTTAGCGATGCCCTGGCTCCAGAAACCGCCGAAGATCCGTCAAATTACCGCGTCGAGCCGCTGGGGACGGTTGTTTCTGCCCAGCGCCTCAGCGACCGGCCCGAGACCGTCCGGCTGGAGGTCAATGGACAAGCACTGGGCGCAACCGGCTTGCAGACGACCATCATCGTCGAGCGTATGCGCTCGGTAGCCGGCACGTCGCTCTCGCCCGAGGGGCGTGTGGCCACCCTGAGCGGGTTCGCCGAGACGCTAGACGACGTGTACATCTTCCCGAACCCGTTCGAAGCCGTCCGGCACGAGTCGCGCGTCGTGATCGCCGGCCTGCCCCGCGAAGCCTCGATCCGCATCTTTTCGCCCGCCGGCGTGCTCGTGAACACGTTAGACGAACGCGACGGCGACGGTGGTGCCCCCTGGGACCTCCGGGATACATCGGGCCAAGCCGTCCCGTCCGGCATCTACCTCGTCCACATAGAATCCGGCGACCTCGACCCCGTGATCGTGAAGGCGGTCATTGTCAGGTAGGCTCACGTTGTGAGCGTGGCGAGTAGCGGGTGGACGGGTGGCAGGTCAGTATGTAGTTTTCAGCATCTTCCATCGAGCTATCCAACCACAGCGAGCAGCGCGAGCGTCCCGCCCAACTACCCAACCATCGTGAGAGAGCTCATCATCCCTAGCCGGCATGCGGAACTGGAACGTGTGCTCACGTTTGTCGAGGCCTACGTGGCCGATCATGAGCTGGGCGACGATATGCTCGACCGGTTGATGCTCCTTGGATCGGAAGCCGCGACGAATGCGATGGAGCATGGCAACCAATACGACGAGGCGAAGGCCGTGCGGCTGAAGCTGTGGAAAGAGGGGGACCGCGTGGTGATGACGGTCCAGGACGAGGGCGACGGGTTCGTGCCCGAAGACGAGGCCAACAATCCGCTCACGCCCGAGAACTTGCTCGAAGACCACGGCCGTGGCCTGTTTCTGATGCGCGAAATGGCGACCGCCCTCGAGTACGAAGACGACGGCCGGCGCGTCCGGATGGAATTCGCCGTCTGAGCCTAGCTCTGGATGCTGCATTCAGTTGGCGAGACCCCCATGAATCAGCCATCCGAGCAATCCAAGCTTAAATCGCTTGCCCCGTTCCTCTTGTTCGCCGCGCTGGCCCTGAGCGTGCCGTTTGCGAGGAGCATGGAGACCTGGACGGTCTGGGTCAGCGTCTTTTCTGTAGCGTCTGGACTGTGGCTGATCGGGTGGCGCATGGCGGTGCGCGGGGCGTTCTCGGTGCGGGAGGTGCTGGTCTGGGGGCTCGTGTTTCGCGTGGCGTTGCTGCCGATGGGGCCCACGCTGAGCGACGATTATTTTCGCTACCTCTGGGACGGGTGGCTGCAGGTCGAGGGCATCAGTCCGTTCGCGTTCGTGCCCGAGGACCCGGCGCTGGCGGCGTTTCAGGACTCGGTGTTGTTCGAGGAGATGAACTCGCCCGGGTATTTCTCGATCTATCCGCCGCTATCGCAGGTGTTGTTTGCCGGCGCGGCGCTGTTTCTGCCGCTGGGGTGGGAGGTGAGCTACTACGTGCTCAAGACGGCGATGGCGCTGATCGAAGCGGGCGGACTCGTGCTGATGAGCCGGCTCGTATCGGCGAAGCGGCTCGTGGTGTATGCGTGGTGCCCACTGGTGGCGCTAGAAACGGCTGGGCAAGGGCATGGCGAGGCGATGATGCTCGGGTTTCTCGTGCTGATGCTGTGGGCCATGCAGGCCGGGCGCGGCCGGCTCGCCGTGGCGGCCCTGGCCGGCGCGACGCTCGTGAAGCTGATTCCGCTCGTGCTGTTTCCGTTTCTGTTCAATCGGGTGGGATGGAAGCGCGTCCCCTTGGCCGCCGGCATCGGCGCTGCCTTCACACTACCGTACCTGCTCTGGGCCCCCGGACTGCCAGAGAGCCTCGCCAACATCCGGTCGTCGACGGACCTCTACGTCCAGAATTTCGAGTTCAACGCC
>JBCDHV010000551.1:0-2970 GCA_038749615.1 Bacteroidota bacterium | reverse complement strand
CTCGATTTCAGAGAATTGGGCATACCGGTTCGACATCCCCAGCCGCGCACGGGCCATTTCTCGCTTGGCGTTGTTGACGACGGCCTGGAAAAACGGCCAGTCCCGGTAGAGCGTCTGGAGTTGACTCATCGCTATCGTACCTAAGGCTTCATCCAGCGCTTCGCCGGCACCGTACCAGCCGGGGACGTTGTAGCGCGTCTGCGTCCACGAGAACACCCACGGAATCGCCCGAAGGCTGTCGAACGTGAGGTCGCTGCCGGCTTTCCGGGATACGGGCCGGCTCGCGATGCGGAGGTTGCCGATGTGCCGGACGGGCGTCACGGCGGTGTACCACGGCCAGAACTGCTCATCGTCGATCAGCGCCCGGTAGGCAGCCATCGAGCGCTGGCTCATGCGGTCCATCAGCGCGTGGATCTCTTCGTCGGCACCGATGTCCGGGGCGGGGTCGTCCGTGGCGCGGAGCAAGGCGTTGACGATCTGCTCCAGGTGCCGGCGGGCGATCACTGGCATGGCGTACCGGTACGAGATCACTTCGCCTTGCTCGGTGAACCGGATCTTGCCGTTCTGGCACGCCGGCGGAAGAGCGAGAATGGCCTGGTTGGCACGGCCTCCACCTCGGCCCGTCGTGCCGCCGCGGCCGTGGAACAGCCGAAACGCTACGTCGTGCTTCCGGCACACAGCACCGAGCGCGCCCTGTGCCTTGTGGAGCGCCCAGTTAGCCGTCCAGTACCCACCATCTTTGTTGCTGTCCGAGTACCCGAGCATCAGCTCTTGGAACCGGCCGCGGGCAGCAAGATGCCGGCTGTAAACCTCGTGCTGGAACAGCTCGTCCATGAACTCGTCGGCGCGCTCCAGATCCTCGATCGTCTCGAAGAGCGGGACCACGTCTAGCGGAGACGTTACCCCTTCAGGCCCCAGCGTCCACAACCCTTTCTCTTTGGCGATCAGCAGCACCTCTAGCAGATCGCTCAAGTCGTGCGTCATGCTCACGATGTAACTGCCTACTGAGGGCAGCTCGCGCTGGATTGCCTCGCGGATCACGTCGAAGGTCTCCAGCAGCTCGGCGGTCTGTTCGGAGAGCGTGTGCCCCAACGGAAGCAACGGCCGAGGATTTTGCAGCTCACGTTCGAGTACGCGCAGCCGGCCGGCTTCGGACAGGTTGGCATAATCTGCCTCGACTCCCCCGACGCGCAGAAGCTCGGCCACGGCGGCTTCGTGGACTCGGCTGTGCTGCCGGAAATCGACGGCCGTCATGTAGAAGCCGAATGCCTTGGCTTGCCGCGTGATCATTTTCAACTTCCGGCTGCCGGCTACCCGGCCCGTGGAGCCGGTGCGCAGCGTATCGCGGATCAGTTCGAGGTCGCGCACGAAGGCGGCGCTGTCGTAGGCCAACTCGGCTGCCGTAGCCTCCCCGCTCAACATCCGGGTGAGCCGGCGCATCATGATGGTGAGCTTCAGCCGGTAGGGCTCGTCCTGGTAGCGCCGGCGTGTGATGGCGTCGAGCGGAACGGCATCGAGGTCGTCAGCGATGCTCTCGAACAACGGCTCGGGGACATCCGACTGGTTTTTGGACACGCTGAGTTCACGCCGCAGCATGCGCAGCTCTTGCCCGAAAAGAATCAGCGCGTTCTCTCGGTAGCGAGCCATCGCCGACCGGGTCACGTCGGCCGTGACACGCGGGTTACCGTCGCGGTCGCCGCCCACCCACGACCGGTAGCGCAGGAACGCCGGCACGTCTACCGCTCCCCCAGCGGCCTTCAGTTCATCGGCGTAATACAGCTTCAGCGCAGCTTCGATGTCGTCGTAAATCCGCGGAACGGTTTCCCAGATTGTCGTGCTGGCGAAGTAGAGGGCATGTTCGATCTCATCGAGGACCGTCATCCGCTCAGACCGTACCTCGTCGGTCACCAGAAGCAAAGCGATCTGTTGGTAGACTTCGTCGAGCGCAGCCTGGCGTTCGTAGTCCGTGATGTCGGCGCGTTGAAGCTTCGTCAGTTGCCGGGCGAGTTCCTGCTGTTTGAACAACACGCTTCGCCGGCGTGCCTCGGTTGGGTGGGCCGTGAGCGTCGGCTGTACGTCGAGTTGCTCGATCAATCCGAGCACGTCCTGAAGCGAGCGACCGTTGCGTTTGAAGCCGGCGATGGCGTCTGCGATGGACTCCTTCCGAGGCTGCTCTCGCGTGGCGGAGAGCGAGCGCTCGCGGTTGATCCGGGAGATTTCCTGACGCTCCGATTGGTTGACGAGGCGGAAGAACGCCGTGTAGGCCCGCAGGAGGCCGAGCATCTGCGCCAGCGGCACCTCTTTCAACAGCGCTGCCACGTCGGCGATGTGGGCCGGCTCGCCCGTCTCGCCGGCCCGCACGCATAAGCCAGCGATGCGTTCAGCCAGCGCATACGTGTCCGTGCCGACCTGTTCTTCTACGGCATGGGCCAGCAGGTCCGTCAGCAACTGAATCTGTTCACTGATCGAAGGGCGAAGGCCATAAGCCGCGGCATCGACATCAAACGAGGGCATGTTCTGGAGTGTTTAGTGTTTGGTATTTAGTGTTTAGCGCTCAGGATGGAGCGGTCTAAACACTAAACACGAAATACTAAACACTTCGCAGCTCAGAGCAAAGCTGCGCACAGCCCAGATCCTCAGCTTCTCCAAGAAGCAACGCCCACGAAACACTGCATCCATCTGTTTGCCCGAAAAATCCCTATATTCCGCCACGCGGCGTACTTGAGGCATCCTGCCGCGCATCTCTTTTGGCTTTTCCCAGGGACTGTCTTACAGTTCTCTTTACGTACGAGCGTGCATTCGGAGGCTACCAGATCCGGAGGGTGCAGTTCTTTGTCTTGGAGCTGTGCCCCTGTGGTCCAGGCTCTCTCGTTTGCGCACGTCTAGCCGGCTCCACCGCCTCTACGGCCGGCCCTTCCGCGTACCTGCACCAACCAGACGAGCCGTGTTCGATTATTTCCGAACTCTGTT
>JBCDHV010000550.1:0-2976 GCA_038749615.1 Bacteroidota bacterium | reverse complement strand
GGAATGACACAGCAGGTGTTGAACTTCGATGCGGCCGAACAGAACCGCAGGGACTGCAACAAGACTCGCGTCTTGGATCGGCTTCGCAAGGGGCCAGCCACCAACGTCGAGCTTGCCGAGGCCGGTGGCTATCGGTTTGGCGGACGGATTCACGAGCTGCGGCAAGAGGGGTTTGTGATTCAGAAGCGGCGGATTGATGGCGGTCTATTCATGTACGAGCTAGTGGGGGAGCGATGAGCACAACCGAGCTACAGGCCATCGAGCAAACCCCCATGACCTTGATTGCCGCGGCGATCGAGCACGGGGCCGACCCGGACCGGCTAGAGAATCTGCTGGCCCTCCAAGAGCGGTGGGGGGCGAACCAAGCCGAGAAGGCTTACGCAGCCGCCATGCACGCCGCTCAGCAGGAAATGCCCACGGTCGTCCGCGACGCCGAGAACAGCCAGACGCGGAGCAAGTACGCCCTGCTCGAAAGCGTCCAAAAGCAGTGCAAGCCCATCTACGAGAAGCACGGGCTGTCGCTGTCGTTCGGCGAGGCCGACTGCGAGGCGGCCAATCACAAACGGACTACGTGCGACGTGCGGCACGTTGACGGAGCCTGCCACTCCTACCACCTGGACCTGCCAATCGACGGAGTTGGCCCCAAGGGCAACGCGATCGGCGGCATGAACGCCGTGCAGGGTGCGATCTCGACGACGAGCTACGCCCAACGCCGGCTCGTCTGCATGATCTTCAACGTGACGATCGCCGGTGATGACGACGACGGGGCTTCGGCTTCACCGAGCATCACCGGTGAACAGGTAGCGATCCTGAACGGCCTGCTCGACCGCATCCACCCCGACGACAAAGAGCTGGACAACGTGTTGAGGTTCGCCAAGGTCGACGCCTTGGACAAGTTGCCGTTGCGGCTGTTCGGCACGGTGAAGCGTGGCCTTGAACAGAAAGCGGCGGCCTACCAATGAAGGTCATCAACTGCAAACAGCAGACCGCCGAGTGGTGGCAGGCCCGCCGGGGCGTCCCCACGGCGTCCGAGTTCAAGCGGATATGCACCCCAAAGAAATGGCAGTACGCGGACGGCGCCGTGACCTACGCCCAAGAGTTGATTGCGGAGCTGTACGACCCGTTCTACGGCTGCCACGAGGACTATGTGTCGGCGGCGATGGCCCACGGTTCTGCGATCGAGCCCGAGGCGCGTCGGTTCTACGAGTTCAACCAGGGCGTGCAGGTCGAGCAGGTCGGCTTCTGCACCACGGACGATGGCTTGCTCGGGTGTTCACCTGATGGGCTTGTCGGCGATGACGGCGGGATCGAGTGCAAGGCGCCCAAGATTCACACGCACATTCGTTGGCTGCTGGACGGCGGCGTCCCCCCGGAGCACCTGGCCCAGTGCCACGGATTCCTGGTCGTCACCGGTCGTCAGTGGGTCGACTTCCTGAGCTACTGCCCGCAGCTCCCTGAGTTGTTGGTCCGTGTCGAGCGCGACGAGAAGACGCAGCAGCTTGCGGGGTGCCTGAATGAGTTTTGTGGGTGCTACGCCGCGCTCAAGTCGCGGATTGAGTCCAAGCACCGGGTGACGCCGAATCGCACGGTCTCGGTGGCCGGCGAGACGTACGAAAAGTCGTTTGTTGAGAGTTATTTCTAGCGTCGGTGACAGCCCCGACAGCGTAAGCCGGGCTCGCATCCGGCCGGGGCGCTTTGAAGCGAGTGCCAACCGCAGGCCACTGTGGGTTGCGTCGCGGCGGTGGAAGTCGGCAGCGATCGCATGCAGGTCGCCCCGCTTGTCCATAGTCGAAAAGTCCGAAAAGCGACGCATTAAACAGACCCCTGGGCGGTGACAGCCGGGAGAGACCGGCAACCTTTGAGTTTTGGAGTCTGCGGCCCACGGACACTCACGGAGGTGAGGGCGAACGGTGGCGGTGATTTATCGAATAGCGAAGTGGTCCGAGACCTTTGAGCGCGCGGAGTCGCGAAAACTCAAAGTGCTTACTTGGGTCAGCTTGCCCGTGGACCGTCAGTCCAATGGGTATCAGGCCATGGTCGAAGAGTTCGGACCGGACGCCCCAGCGCTCTACGGAGCGTGGTGTGCGTTGCTGTCGGTCGCCGCTGGCTGCCCCGAGCGCGGCACGCTGGTTAGCCAGCGAGGCACGCCGTACACGCCCGATCGGGTTGCCGGCATGTTGCAGTACCCAACGGAATTGCTGTCTCGACTGTTCACGTGGGCCTCGCGGCAAGACATTGGCTGGCTTGAAGTTACATCAGCGTCGGGGGATTCCCCCGACGATCCCCCGACGATCCCCCGACAAACCCCCGACGATCCCCCGACTACAGGACAGGACCCAACAAGACAGGACCCAACAGAAGAACCTAACGGTTCTTTGTCGGCTGGGGCCGACGAGCCGCCACAGAAGCCATCCAACGCCCAGCGGTTTCTTGCGGCCTGGAACGGCGCCGACGGCGTCAGTGGCTGCCGCAAGCTAACTCCGGCCCGCAAGCGGTCGCTCAACGCCCGCTGCCGCGAGCGCGTGACGGTCAGCGACTCCGAAGACCTGCCGTGGATCGACGCCCTAGAAGCGGCTATGCGCGACCGTTTCCCGCTGCCCTGCACCCGCGGATCGCCCGACGCTTGGGTGCCGGATGCGGATTGGATTCTGCGGCCCGACAGCCTGCAGAAGGTATTTGAGGGCAAGTACGACTGGACGAAGAAAGATGGTCGAGACTCAATTCGAATCGGCGCCGGACAGCGTCACGACCCCAACACCACCGTCGCCTGGTGAGGCGAGGCTGTCGGGCTTTCGAAAGTGTGTTGGGCGTCGCTACGCGTCGGCGACTTTGAGCAACTTCGAAACCGATGGCAACGATTCCGCTAAGCACGCGATCGACAGGGTCCGACGATACGGCGACTGCATCAAGAATGCTCTGCAAGACGGGACCAACTTGCTGTTGATCGGGCCGCCTGGAACCGGCAAAGACCACCTG
>JBCDHV010000549.1:0-2977 GCA_038749615.1 Bacteroidota bacterium | reverse complement strand
CACCGGGCAACCCATTGCTTGTCTAAGGAGAACAATTCGTGCAAGTTGAGACCTTGTACGGCTCCACCACGGCTACCCCTGCTCTGCCGTCCGCTACTCACGTGAACGTATGCCCATGCGTCTCCGCACCACCGTGCTCCTACTGGTCCTGTGCCCGCTCTTCTCCCTCGCGCAAGGGTATTCAACGGTGCGCGGATTCGTGACCGATGCCTCTGATGGCGAGGGCCTGCAAGGCGTTAACGTAGTTCTCGAAGCCGAGAATGGCGATCAATTCGGTGTGGCCACAGATTTCCAGGGCTTCTATGCCCTTTCCCGGATTTCCGAGGGCCGGTACCGGCTCATCGTCTCCTACATCGGTTACAAACGCTTCGAGACTCGGCTCCGGGTGCAGACTGGCGAGTTGATGGTCCGCAACATCGAACTCCGACCCGACACCGAAGAGCTCGGAACGGTCTTCGTCGAGACCGAGCGTACGAGCGGGGCCGCGAACACGGTCGCCGGCGTCCAGACGATCGCCGGCTCAGACATCTCGCTCGTCCCGACGCCCGATGTATCCGGCGACCTCGCGGCTTATCTCACGACGCTTCCCGGCATCGTGACCACCGGCGACCAGGGCGGCCAGGTCTACGTCCGCGGCGGCGAACCGACGCAGAATCTCGTCTTGCTCGATGGCATCACGGTCTACCAGCCGTTTCACGTGCTCGGCTTCTTCTCGGCGTTCCCGAGCGACATCGTCAACCGCGCCACGCTGCACGCCGGCGGATTCCGGAGCCGGTACGGCGGCCGGCTGTCGTCCGTGCTGGACGTGTCCGCCCGAAATGGCAACAAGCGGCAATACGCCGGTGCAGTCAGCGTCTCTCCGTTCCTGACGGGCGCACGGATCGAAGGCCCTATCGATACGGAAGGGCAGATCTCGTTTCTCGCCTCCGGCCGGTTCTCGACGGTGGAGGACTTCGGCAGCCAACTCGTCGGGGAGGATCTGCCGTTCGATTTCAGTGACGTGTTTTTCAAGACCCACGCGAACCTCGGCCCGACCCGGCAGCTCTCGCTGACGGTTCTCCGGACGAACGACCGGGGCTCGATCGGCGTCGGTGATGAGGTCGGATGGTCGAACACCGCGGCCGGCTTGCGCTTCGTGTTCCTCCCGAGCGGCACGCCCATGCTGGGCGACTTCGTGTTCTCCTACTCTGGCCTCGACACGGAACTCGGCCCCGAAGACAACCCGCTGCGCAACGCGAGCATCGCAAGCTTCAATGCCCAGTCAGACCTGACGTATTTCGCCGGCAATGCCGATTACCACTGGGGCTTCTTCGTCCGCACCCTCGGTGTAGAGACCGAGATCGACGGGCTGTTTCAGAATCTCGCGTCAGACCGGGAATTCCTCGTCGAGGCCGGGGCGTACATCGAGCCTGAGATTCAGGTCAACGACAAGCTGCTCCTGGTGCCGGGCGTCCGGCTGCAAAACTTTCCGAGCAAGCGGCAAGTCTTCCTCGAACCGCGCGTCCGTGCCGTGTACGACACCGGCACGCATGCCTTCAGCGCGGCCGCCGGCCTCTACCACCAGCAGATCGTTGGCCTGACCGACCGGCGCGACCTCGCCAGCTTGTTCACCGCGTGGACCGGCTCGCCTCGGAAATCGGTGCCCCGGTCGTTCCATGCCCTCCTCGGGTACAAAACCGATCTGGCCGCCGGCGTCGAGCTGGCGCTCGAAGCGTACTACAAAGATCTCGACCAGCTGTATGCCCCTGAATGGACCGCTTTCCCTCGGTTCACGACCAATCTGCAGCAGGTCAACGGCCGCGCCAGGGGTCTCGATGCGCGGCTCGAAGTGACCCGAGGCCGGCTCTATGGCTACGTGAGCTACGGGCTCGGCGACGTCGAGTACACCGCCCGGCAGGAACAGTACGCGCTCTGGTACGGCTCAGAGGAACTGACGTTCAGGCCGCCTCACGACCGCCGGCACCAGGTCAACGCGCTCGCCCAAACGGAACTTGCCGGCCTGACACTCACCGCCCGCTGGCAGTATGGGTCGGGCCTGCCGTACTCGCGCGCCTTTGGGTTCGACGGCTTCTTGCTGCTCGATGGCAATGTCGATGTCTTCCAGGAAGCCGGCAGCCGGCGGGTAGCCTATGAGGAGCCCTACCGAGGCACGCTGCCGGCCTACCACCGGCTCGATCTCTCGGCCGAGAAAACCCTGAATCTGGCTGGTGCCAAGACAACGCTCCAAGCCAACGTCCTGAACGCCTACAACCGCGACAACCTCTTCTACTACGACCTCTTCACGCTGGAGCGCGTCGACCAGCTCCCCATCATCCCGACGTTCGGTGTGAAGGTCGAGTTTTAGCCTGGTCTTTCAGTTTTAGAGGTCACGAATGAACAAGCCCTTGCCTCAGCGCACTTTTTACGTTGCTGCCCTTCTCCTCGTGTTCGGCCTGTCCGCCTGCGAAACCAACGTCGATCCGATTCTCGGTACCGACGCCGGCCCTACGCTCTTTGGGTTTATCGATCCGACGAACCCGCGCCAGGCGATTCGGGTGTTCGAGTTTGCGGACCAGCTGATCCAGAGCCGGCCCGACCCGCTGTCCTCCACCGTGTCCATTACCGACGTGGAGACCGGCGCGAGCGTGGCCCTTCGAGATTCCGTCGTCCAGTTTGAAAACGGAACGTTCGGGCATATCTACACGACTCGCTTCCAGCCGGCGTTCGAGCGCCTGTACCGCATCGAGGGCACGACGGACGATTCGCCCGTGTCAACGGCGGTCGTGTTGACGCCTCCAGACGTCGAGCCCACCCTGGGTGGCGAGCGCATCACGCCAACCTCCGTCCGGCTCCCGCTGGAATGGCCCGAGGCTCCGCTGCTCCTGGACATCGAGGTCGCCTACGTGTTCGATGTGCGGCGCAACGGCCGGCGCTTCGTCGAGACGATTCCCTTCGATTACACGAGCCGGCAAGTTCAAACCGCTGCCGGCTGGGCCAT
>JBCDHV010000548.1:0-2996 GCA_038749615.1 Bacteroidota bacterium | reverse complement strand
CGGTTGAATCCGCTTCTTGCCGAGGATGTGGACGATGTCGATACCGCTACAGCCACCGAGCCCCATGAGCAGGAGTTGCATCGGGCTTGGCCCAGCGCCGGCTTCGCCTTCCGGCGGCGAGTCCATGTGGATGACATTGCCGCGGTCATTGACGGCTTCGAACTGAAACGGCTGGGCTTTGTGGACGACGGTGACGTGCATGTTTGGTGTTTAGTGTTTGGTGTTTAGTATTTAGGGGTTGGCGCTGACAGGGCCAGCCGGCGGGGACAACCCCCTTCGAGATCGGGTACGCCTCAGACGTAGTCTGATTATTGCGGCTCGCCACCAAGATCCAAACACTAGACACCAAATACTAAACACGCGTGCGCAGCACGTCTCCAATGTTACGTCTCGTTCTTTTTCTTGGTCTCATCGGTATCGTCTCCGCTCAAACGCCGGCGTTGGAACCGCAGGACTCCGGCTCCGAGCAACTCTTCATCGCCGTGAGCGCGCCGGACGCGGAGACGGCCTGGATTGCTGGCACGAGCGGGACGTTTGGCCGCACGGTCGATGGGGGCGCCACGTGGATGCTGTCAACGGTGCCAGGGGCCGATTCGCTTCAGTTCCGCGACGTACACGCCGTCGATGCCAATCAAGCGTACCTCCTGAGCATCGGGACGGGCACCGACTCGCGCGTCTACAAAACCAACGATGCCGGCACTACGTGGTCACTTGTCTACACCAACGATGAGGCCGAGGGCTTCCTGGATTGCATGGACTTCTGGGACGCGGATCACGGCCTCGTGTACGGAGACAACGTAGGCGGGCGGCTGACGCTGCTCACGACAGATGACGGGGGCATGACGTGGCGCCGAGTCCCCGGCGAGGCCTTGCCGCCGGCGCTCGACTCAGAGGGCGGATTCGCTGCGAGTGGGACGTGCGTCCACACCATGGGCGACAGGGAGGCGTGGGTCGCGCTCGGAAACGCTGCGGAAGGCCGGCTTCTGCACACGATGGACCGAGGCGTCAGCTGGGCCGTCTACACCTCGCCGATCGTGGCCCATGCCGAGGGAGCTGGCCACACGGCCGTGACCTTTCGCGATGATCTCAACGGCGTGGCCGTCGGCGGCGATCTGACGAAGCCGGATGCGTTCACCCAGAACGTCGTCCGCACCACAGACGGCGGCCGGACCTGGACGGCAGGCGGCACCCTCGCGTTTGCTGGAGCAGCATACGGAGCTGCGTACGTGCCCGGCCAGCCCAGCGCCGTCGTAGCCACCGGCCCCAACGGTCTCAGCCTCTCCACCGACGACGGCCAAACCTGGAGCCTGCTAGACGACAAAAACTACTGGGGCATTGGCTTCTCGCCGGCCGGCAACGGCTGGGCCGTCGGCCGAGACGGGCGTATCACTGCGATCCGGTTCGGGGAGTGAGGGGCTTGCATCTCGCAACCCGCTGAGATGAGCGCAGTCTAAGAGGCTGTTTTGGATGTGTGGTTTGGGGCTGGGCCCAACAAGCTTTCGCTCACTTCAAACTGGCCATCAAGGACAGCTTCTAGCTTTTCAATTGATCGATTCACCCATGCGTACAAGATCTTTGGACGATCGCATCACGGTGACGCCAGGCGTTCGGTCAGGCAAGCCGCGAATTGCTGGGCGCCGAATAACGGTGTCCGACGTGGCGATTTGGCACGAACGTCTCGGGATGAGTGCTGACGAAATTGCAGATTCCTATGATCTCGAGTTGGCCGACATACATGCGGCTCTAGCCTACTATTTCACGCATCGGGCTCTCATCGACGAATCGATCCGCGAAGCGCAAGCCTTTGCTGACGCACTGGAGCGCAGCCGTAAATCTCCCTTGGCACAAAAGCTCGAAGGAGCGGCGTGAGCGAGATCACGTTTTACCTCGACGAGCATATTCCCAGAGCGGTAGCGAGTGGACTCCGACGGCGTGGTGTGAGTGCGATCACTCTGCCAGAAGCGGGAATGCTTGGAGCATCGGACGAAGAACACCTTGCGTACGCTCGCGAGCACGGGCTCGTAATCGTGACTCAAGACGCTGACTTTCTTCGCTTGGCAGGAGGTTCAAGCGATCACGGGGGGATCGTGTACGGACGTCCAGGTCGTGAAATCGGGCAACTCGTCCGAGCGTTAGTATTGATCGCTGAAGTCCTGACGCGCGAAGAGATGAAGGGGCAGGTAGAGTTCGCCTGAGTCCTACTCAGTCATACGCCCTCAGCCGGTTTGCTTCTCTAGAATCGTTTGCAATGCCCGGCCAGCCTAGCGCCGTTGCGGCCACCGGCCCCAACGGTCTCAGCCTCTCCACCGACGATGGCCAAACCTGGACCTTTCTAGACGACAAAAACTACTGGGGCATTGGCTTCTCCCCGGCCGGCAGCGGCTGGGCCGTCGGCCGAGACGGGCGTATCACCGCGATTCGGTTCGGGGAGTGAACCTGATTAAGTGCTCAAGGTTGTATTGGCATCACGCAATACCAAAAACATGTCCGCAATGGTGCCCGATTACCATCAGCAAGTGCTCGACGAACTCGACCAGATTCCGGCGGAGTTTTTGCCGGCTTTCGTAAAGTTGGTCCGCGCGTTCCGAGAAGGTGTACTCCTTCCGAACGCTGCCGATAGTTTTGCTCAGGGGTGGCATGAAGCGATGAGCAAACAGACCCAACCGATTGCCCAACTCTGGGATGGGCTCGATGCCGAGTGAGACACCGCAGGTTATCGTCGAGTTTACGCATGAGTTCAAGCGGAGCCTACGCCACCTGGCGCGGCGCTACAGGCAGATCCGCAGTGACCTTTCGCCGGTGATCACTGCTCTCGAACAGGGTGAAACTCCTGGAGACCGGGTGCCGGGAACAGGCTTTTTGGTATTCAAGGTTCGCGTGCGGAACTCGGATGCGCGCCGGGGCAAAAGCGGGGGATATCGGGTGATCTACTACGTAGCCTTGCCCGGCCGAGTCGTGCTCGTAACGATATACTCAAAGAGTGATCAGGGTGACCT
>JBCDHV010000547.1:0-2998 GCA_038749615.1 Bacteroidota bacterium | reverse complement strand
GGCCAGCACAACGGCCGGCGAGAAATACGTCAGCCCGAACCGCAAATTCTGAAACGGCATGCCGGCCAAGAATCCGTACACGCAGACCACCCAGCCGAGCAGCAAGAGCGCCACGGGTTGATCGGTGTGCCAGAGCCTCCATGCGCCGAGACCAGCCAGCACGGTCATCGGCGGCACGAGGTACGCAGGGTGCGCCAAAGCCAGGATCCAGTAGACGGACATCGGATGCGTATAGGCAAACGTTCCGGAATTGATCTCGAACGTGCGTTGCGCGGCGTGTACGGGATGCCACAACGCCAGACTATCGCTCGTCAACGCTGAATCGACCCACCATTCGATCCCGACCAGCCCCAGCGCCGGCACGACGCCCACCAGCAGCCAAGCGAGCGAACGCCTACGCTTGACGAGCACGTAGGCACCGAATAGGGCAAGCGCCGGCCACGTCAACCCGAATGCCCAACGCGTGATGGCCGCCGCCCCTGCAGCGAGGGCAGCTAGCACTACCCACGTCTCCGGCCGCGACCGCTCCCGCGCCTCGACCACGCTCCACAACGCCAGCGACGCCCAAAACAGCCCACCCGCATCGGCCATCACGACCGTCGAGGCTTGCACGGGAAACGCGGCGACTACCCCAACACCTCCGGCGATCCAGCCGGCCGGCCGGTTTCCCATGCGCGCCGCCACGAGGTAGAGCACCGCCGGCGTCAGGCTACCGAACAGCAGACTTGTGAACTGCCCGGCCCAGATATCACTTCCGGACACCCAAGCCGGCAAAACGGCAGCCAGTGGATATCCACTCGGCCAGATGAACGGATACGCGTGGGGCCAGGCAAACGCATTGGGTTGAAGCCAAGCCGCCGGCCCGTGCTCGGCCAGGAAACGAATCTGCCGCAGGTACGCAAAGGCATCCTGCCCGTACATCCCATCGAAGCCCGTAAGCCAAACCGCGCCGGCGCGCACGGCCAGAGCAAGTACGGTCACCACAGCAACATCCGTCCACGTCTGCCGGCTCATGCGTTGGCCTCCACCTGTTGAGCCACACGGCTGCGTATGGAGCGGCCGGACACCCACGCGAGCGGGTCGAGCCAGGGCCAGTACCGATAGCCCCTGACGGCCGCCCATTCTGCGTCAGAAAACCCCTCCAGTACATGCTCCAGTAAGCCTGCCTTAATCTCCCAGAACACCTCTACGTACTGGGCAACGTGCGCCGTGGCATGGCGCTGCTGCCGGAGCACAGCGGCTACGCTCACCGCCTGTGTAGCAAACGCCTCCAAGGCGTTTTGCTTCGCGGCCTGACTACCCGCTGCATCAATCTGCCGGTTCACCAACGTGCCGAGAGGCACGCTCAGCGACATCAACCGTAGCGTCGTTTCCGCCGGCACAACAGCCGCAATGGCTCTGGCGACCGCACGATGGTCGGGATGAAAGTCGAGCGGAGCGGTCGTGTAGACGAGGGTGGCATGTTGGATCTGGCCGGCTAGGACTTTCGCAAGCGAGCCTGCATCGAGCCGGCCGTCGGGATGCCCTAACCAGGACACTTCGGTAACCCCCAGGATCTCTAGCGCGCGGTGGAGTTCGTCTCGCCGCACCCGCCGCATGTGCTCGGCGTCCAATCCGCCCGCACGCGAGCCTTCTCCATCGGTCGCTACGATGATCTGCACGTGATCGCCGGCCTGAACATGCGCAGCGATGGCCGCGCCGGCTCCAAGCGTTTCGTCGTCTGGGTGGGCTACGGCCACCACCACACGGCGCGGCACGTCAGCCGGCCGGATCGTGTACACGGGCAGCGGCTGATCTACCTGGTTTTTGGTGCTGCCGAGGGCTTTGAAGCCCATGCGCCACACGCTTGAGGTCAACTGGGCAAGGGGGACGGCAAATGAACGAAGAAACGACACGGTTCGGGCGTGACCAATCAAACGAAATCACTCAGACACAATCACTCAGACAAAGTCGAAATCCCCGGCCGTCAGATGCCAGCGCTCGCCTTGTGTCCATGAGGAAGGCAGGGGCTGAGCAAGCTGCACGAGTTGCTGTTCATACGCGCCCCGGCCATCGATGAATCCATGCCGGCGCAGAGCCGCATCAAACCAGGTATGCTTGCCGGAGACGGCACGTACTTCTGCACTTTGATCCTTGAGTGCCGCACGTACGATGGCTCGGATCAAGGCGTCCTGAATCCGGGTGTTCTGTGCACCAGCGAAGAGGTCAGCGATCAACACGACACGTGCATCTTTCCAACGATGCACCAGCGTCACAGCGTAGCCGGCCGGCTGTTCTGCACTGCCAGCCAACCACAACGTGTGCGGTACGTGAGAAGCTTCGATGTAACGCCGGTGTACCCACGCCGCATCGCGAACCACACTGAACGCTACGCCCTCGCACTCCTTCGCCCACAACCGATTAAGAACAGTTCTAGTATCACCGTCCCAGGAACATGGGACGGCCTCGATGTCTCCTCTTTGACGGGCCTGCCATCCACGCCAGCTACGCACAGGCGCATCAAACACAGACGAGAAGACGGTGTCCTTGCGTGTGACCCATGTCATCGGAGCCAAGAAGAGACGGCGCCATCCCATCGGAAACCCTTCCTCAAACCCGATAAACCGGCCACGTGTGCCCCAGGACTTGGTCGGCATCCCGTAGGCAACGCCAACACCAGCTTCCGTCCAGCGCCGATGCGCTTCAGGCGCAAGCAGCGACAGTACCCCCTGCCGGCGGAAATCCGGATGAGTCATCGTGTCCGAGATATGGATTGCCGGCACGTCGTGGCCGTCTAGGCGGAGCGTGGTGGTGGTGCCAGCGTAGTGCCCCACGAGTTGGTCGTCTTTTTCGGCCAAGAACGAGGACGCCACGCCGAGGTCCCACGTCGGCCGGCCCAGCTTCCAGTGGTAGTGCTCGGGCGTCATCTCGCTGCCAAACACCAACCGGTGAAACGCAGCCACGCGCTCGGCGTCCTCGGGCGCGTAGGCTCGCACGGTAAACGGGCCGCTCATGCCTG
>JBCDHV010000546.1:0-3020 GCA_038749615.1 Bacteroidota bacterium | reverse complement strand
CTGCCACCTCTCCAACCTGGAGGGCTAATATACTGGTTGGGGGGCTGGGACGGTGGTCGTTGGGGTTAATCTTAACGGGGTGGAGATGCCATCTGCGGGAGCTGGAATCTCCACCCCTTTTGAGCGTCCGGATTAGTCCCGCGTCAGGATCACTTTGCCGGCGGAGCCTTCCAGTGTCAGATTCGACGAGCCGAACGTGACGCGGACGGTTCCGGGGAGCGTGTTGAGGAGTACGGCCTCGGCGGTCATGATGGTTTGGGGAGCACATGCACGCTCCGTGGCCCCAACGCCGGAGATCAACAGCCCGTCGTTGACGACGCGGGTGTAAGAACCAAACATCGAGTTACACCCGGTGTAGCCGGTGAATTCCAACCCGGCACCGTTCAGATTTGGCTCCGTGGTAAACGTGATCGATGCCGGCTCTTCACCATTCGAGATAATCTCTACGGGCGAGCCCTCGGCCGGCTCGACGCGCACGATGCGCCACGAGTCGCCGAGGAGTTCGGCATCGGTGTCGGTCGTGTTGTCGGTGTAGATGAGCGTTCCGTGGCCGGCGCGCTGGATGCGCAGCGACTCCACGCCATCGCTGTCTCGGCTTAAGTCCACGCGGGCCTCGCCGTTCAGAACGTCGAAGGTGATCCGCTCCTGTTCGCCGGTGTCTTCGCAGTAGATGAGCGTGGAAATCGGCCCATCGAAGCGAACGCGGCCTTCGTCTTCGATGGCATACTCGCCTCCAAAGACGTTACACCCGCTGAATCCACCGTACGAGAGCACGCCGTCGTTGGCCTGCGAGCCGAACGCGAGGGAAGGGCGCAGGCCATCGTCGCGGGAGGTGCCGGCCTCGATGGTTCTCCCGTCGGCAGTCTCAATGCGGACGAGCCGCCAATCGGTATTTTGGAGGTCAGTTACGGAGGTTGCCAAGGTCCAGCTAGCAACGTCGGCTTCCACGGCTTCGGTATCGCAGCCAGTGGTTGAAAGCAAAAGCGCAACGAGAAGTAGAGAGGTGCGCGTCATGAATAGCCTCAAGTCGAAGGAAGGGAAAAACGGAGCCTCCTCACTGCGGGAGGTACAGCATTAGACCCTCCGTTTGCCCTAGGCATTCCAGACCGTGCAGCAGAACTCAATTCCCGTAGACCCCGACGCCGTAGTAGCATGGGTTCTCGGAGCAGGCGTACATCGTCACTTTTAGAGTGAAGTCGCCGCTCTGCTTGACGAACACATCGACGACGGGCGCATCGTCTTCCATGTCGTCTTCGGAGATCAGGTTGTCGTACCCATCGTAGAGTTCGAGGTCGAGATCTGAGCAGTCTTCGTCGCACACGCCGAGCAGCAAATACGAGATGCCTTCCTCCAAGGTGACCGTGTACAGCTGTGATTCACCCTGCTCGAGCACATCGCCATCGGCCATAACGGGCAGAAAGCCCTCCTCTTCGAACACGTCGGCTGCTGCGTCTAGTTGGACAAGCAGTTGCTCGACGTACTCTTCGGCGGTTTGAGCCGTCGCGCTCTGCCAGGGAGCCGCAAGGAGGACGAACAGAAAAAGCACGGAGGCCAGGGCGGGACGGTAGACCATGGTGGTGGTGGTTTGTGGTGGGAGTCCTGAGGTTGAACGGGCCATTCTACGCCGCCGGCAAACAGAACGTCAATCTACCCTTCTGGCTAAACTTCGTCGAATACGGAACAACGGGCAGCGTGCGGCGCACGAGTGTCTTAGCGTGCTGCGCACGAGTGTTTAGTATTTGGTGTTTAGTGTTTGGATCTTGCCCACACCGGCTCCGTAGCGGGCAACGCTCAGCCCCGCCCGGCCACGAACACGATCACCACTGGCGGCCGGCTCCGTCAGCGCTAAACACCAAACACTACACACCAAACACTACCCACCCATGGCCGCCTACGAATCTGCCCACATCGAAGCGCGCTGGTACCAGTATTGGCAAGACCACGGCTTCTTTCAGGCTAAGGTCAACCCGGCGAAACCGCCCCACGTCATCATGATGCCGCCGCCGAACGTGACCGGCCGGCTGCACATGGGGCACGCGCTCCAAGGCACCGTGCAGGACATCCTGACGCGGATGCGCCGCATGCAAGGCTACGAAGCGCTCTGGATGCCCGGCATCGATCACGCCGGCATCGCGACGCAGAACGTGGTCGAGCGGATGCTCAAGAAGGAAACGGGCCAGGACCGGCACGCGCTCGGGCGGGAGGCGTTCGTCGACAAGGTCTGGGAGTGGAAAGAGGAGTACGGGGCGATCATCATCGACCAGTACAAGCGCCTCGGCACGTCGTGCGACTGGGACCGGATGCGCTTTACCATGGACGATGGCTTCACGCGGGCCGTCCAGTCGGTGTTCGTCAAGCTCTACGAAGACGGCCTCATCTACCGAGGCAACTATCTGGTCAACTGGTGCCCCGTCGACATGACCGCGATTTCCGACGAGGAAGTCGACAACGTCGAGCGCGACGGCTCGCTCTGGCATGTCCGCTACCCCATCGTGCCGGAAGAAGAGGGCACCGGACCATCGAAAGCCGATGAGCATGCCTTCATCACCGTCGCCACGACGCGCCCCGAGACGATACTCGGCGATACGGCGCTGGCCGTCAACCCGGAAGACGAGCGCTACCAGCACCTCATCGGCCGGCGCGTTCGCGTGCCACTGATTGGGCGCGAGGTGCCAATCATTGCGGACAGCTACGTCAAGATGGACTTCGGAGCCGGCGCGCTGAAGGTGACGCCCGCGCACGACACAAACGACTTCGAGATCGGCCGCCGGCATAATCTCGAAACCGTCAACGTCCTCAACTTCGACGCGACGCTCAACGAGAACACCGGCCCGTACGAAGGCCTAGACCGCTTTGACGCGCGCAAGAAAATCGTCGAAGACCTCGACACGGCCGGCCTGCTCGTCAAGATCGAGCCGTACAAGAACACGGTCCCGATTTCCAGCCGCTCGAAGGCCATCATCGAGCCGCTCATCAGCCGGCAGTGGTTCGTCAAGATGAAACCCCTCGCCGAGCCGGCG
>JBCDHV010000545.1:0-3022 GCA_038749615.1 Bacteroidota bacterium | reverse complement strand
TACAAGCCGTTCCGCGTTCGCCAAGGCGAGCAAGAAGGCCTAGGACTGGTCAATCCCGATCTGACCGAGCGGATGACGCTCTACACAGGTGGTTTTCCTGCCGAGTATGGAGGCAAGCTTTCGTCGGCGCTCGACGTGCGGTACAAACGGCCGGCCGTTCCTGAAGGCTCTGCCTACGCCTCGCTGCTGGACGCTGGTGCTACAGTAGGCGCGAGTGGACTCGACGGGCGCGTGTCGTGGGTCGCCGGCGTACGGAAGGCGCGGGCTCGCCGGCTGTTCGGAACGCAAGAACTCAAAGGCACCTACGATCCGGATTACACCGATCTGCAAGCCAACTTGACCTTTGATCTCGGCAATGGACACACCTTCGAGGCCCTCGGCCTCTGGGCACAGCACGAGTTTCAGTTCGAGCCCAGTAACCAGCGGACGTATTTCGGCACGTTCAGCAACTTGCAGTCGATTTGGATCGACTATGCCGGCAACGAGACCGATGGGTACCAAACAGGCTTTGCCGGCGCTCGGCTGACGACACCGCTGGGCCGGCTTCGCGCCCAGCACGCCCTCTCGCTCTACGACACGGAGGAGACTGAGCAGTTCAACGTGCGGGGCTCTGCCGTTCTGTATTTGGTCGACAATCCGTTCGAGGCCGACGCAGAAACCGGTGAAGGGCTCATCCCCACGGGCAGTGCCCGGCAAGAGGATTTCGCGGACAACATCGTCGAGGTGCGCACGCTGACGGCTCAGGGCACGTACTCGTACTTGCTGGACCGCGCCGTGCCTGAAGCCGGCTGGTACGTGCGCTCCCTCGAATTTGGCGACGCGCTGAATGAGAAGTCCGTCGTCACCGGCCGCTCCATCGAAGGCCTGCCCATCCGCACGGTGGTCGATAGTCTCAATGCGGCCGCAGCGTTTGATGCCACACAAGCCGGCGGGTTCATCCAGACGGCTATCGATCTCCTGCCAACGCGCAACCAATTCGTGCTGACTGCCGGCCTGAGACTCGACCATACCACGTTCAACAGCGAGACCACGATCTCCCCGCGGCTCACGGCGCGCTACAGCTATTCCCCTACCCTCACGTTTACGGGTTCCTGGGGCGTCTACCACCAGACGCCGACGTACCGTGAACTGCGTGGCCGGGCAGCACTTGATACGGAGACCGGAATCGCGACGAACCTGCTCTCACAGCGGTCGATTCAGTACGTGGGCGGCTTCGAGTACTTCATCCCGCGCCGGCGCATGTACATCCGCGCTGAGGCGTACTACAAGGATCTCGACCAGCTTATCTCCTACGATGTCTCGAATGTCCGGATCACGTACTCCGGCGAGAACGACGCCGTCGGCAGCGTCTACGGGTTCGATCTCCAGCTTCGAGGCGAGTTGGTGCCAGGCTTGGAGAGTTGGCTCAACTACGGCTTCATGGTCGGGCGAGAAACGTTCCTCCCGGAACAGCAGACCCAGTTCACCACGGGCGATATCGCCCGCCCCACCGACCAGCGGCATACGTTCTCGCTCTTCATCCAAGACTACGTGCCCGGCGATCCCTCGTGGAAGCTCCACATGCGAGCCCTCTTCGGAAGCGGCCTGCCCTACACGCCACCCGTCCCCGGAGAGACCATCGGCAATCTTGTCACTCAGGAGCCCGGTGCCCGCTACAGCGAGCGCTACCCGGAGTACAAGCGCCTGGATCTAGGCGCAACGAAGACCCTGAACCTGCTGCCTCGCAGCTTCGCGGATCGGACGCCCGTCCGGCTTCACCTCACTGGCGAAGTCCTGAACGTGTTCGACATGGTCAACACGGTCGCTTACACGTGGGTCACCGGCAGCGAGGGCATCTGGAACCGCATTCCCACCCGCCTGACACCCCGCACGATCAATCTCCGCGCCCGGGTGACCTTCTAGCAGAGAGGCCGAGGGTCTTGCAGCGCATCCGCCGAGGATCATCCGCCGAACACGTGCGCGCACAGCGCAGCAGTCTGTGCATCGCCCGGGAAGTAGGCCTCAATCTGGATTTCCTCCAGCGTGACGTTCTGCGGCGCATGAAACGCCATCATGGCTACGACGAACGTCAGTATTTCGCCCGATGCCTGAACGCGGACGGTCAACGCACTCTCGGATCCTGTGGTGAGATCAGGGGTGCGCCACGCCTCTGGGATATCGGGGTAGCCTAGCACCTCTTCCAGCAGCCCAGACAAACGCGCATCGTTGGGCGCTTGCAGCACCTCGCGGTGGAGCCGGCCGATGAAGCTCTTGGCCACAGCCTCCCAATTCTCGATGCTCGCCTTGAAGCCGTCCGGCCCGAAGAACGCGTTGGCCACATTCAAGGGCACCGGCACGTTTCCGAGAGCAGATTCGATCATGCAGCGAGCCGGCGTATTCATCCGGAGCACGTTGTAAGCGCGGTCCAGCACGAACATCGGAAACGGTGCATGGTGTTGCAGCATCGCATCGAGGGCATGCTGCACGCCTGGATCGCCGAGGGCATCGAGGGCCGGCTCCGGAAAATGTGGCGCAAACCCAGCCTCTCGGAGCATGACGTTCTGCTCGCGCAGGGGCACGTCGAGCACCGACCCGAGCAACAAAACCATGCCTTTGCTCGGCTTCGAGCGCCCAGTCTCCAGAAAACTCACGTGCCGCGCGGATACCTCTGCGGTGAGCGCAAGGTCGAGCTGGCTCAACCCTCGCCGGCGCCGCCAATACTTCAGCAGCGCTGGGAAGACCTGGCTTGATTCTGACATCTAGTTCGGCTCGTAGATTCCTGGGCGTTCGACGGTGTGAACGATAGGCCACCCACAACGCGCATGCGATTACCTGATCACGTAATTGCCGGCTCAGTGGCGCGCAAGATATCATGATGGCCGTCCATTCGTCTCACGAACATCGGCCTCATGAACATCCTCCCTCCTTTCTGGAAGACTTGGCTCGTCGCATTCAGCTCTGTGATCATCGGATTTGGCGCGGTGCTAGCTACCGCCGGCTTCGAGCTTACCCGCGGACTCGCTTACGGCGTACTCGATCTCCT
>JBCDHV010000544.1:0-3028 GCA_038749615.1 Bacteroidota bacterium | reverse complement strand
CCATCGATGATCCAGAACGCGCACTCGGCGTCAGCTATTTTCTCAGCCCTGATCTGCCCGGCTCACTGCGTGCCATCTGGACCGAAGAAGTCGAGCCTTATCTCGACCGGGCTCTTGCCGGCCGCGATCAAACCCGCCGGCAGTTCTCCTGGGATGACGTGAGAGACGAGCTGCAGGGCTGAGCATGAAGGAACCCGCTGCCCAGACCGTAGACCTGGCTACGTACAGCCGCGCGACGCTACCCGCTGACGCGCTCAGCCTCTCCGACGGCCGCCGGCTCTGGGAACGATTGCGGCCGTTCCTCGAACTGGAATTCCCGAGTCCACGCACCGAGGGGCGTTGGGGGGTCACGTCAGCCGGCTGGGCGGGCGTCATCCATCTCACGAGCCGGCTCCGAATCCGCGTGCTGCCCAGCGTCCCGGTCGCCAACCTCTTCCGGCTCCTGCTCCCCGAAACAGCACTCCCCATCCGCCGGCTCGATGAGGTACAGCGCTTGGGTGTCACATCCGGCCTTGCAGAAGCGCTCGCGTTGCTGCTGTTGTTTGAGGCCGAGACATTGCTTGCCGACGGGTTGAGACCCGCGTACGTGCCCGTCGCACCGACGGCTTCCACGCTCAGAGGCCGGCTCGACATGCCCCGAACCTTGCCGCTCCCTCCTCCCCGGTTGGCGCAGCGGCACACCACCCTCAGCGTCGACACCCCGGAGCATCGACTGATTGCCCGCGGACTCTCGGTCTGCCCAGGGTCCAGCATCTTCCCAAGCGATCAGCCGGAGTGGCCGGATCGGTTCGCTCGCGCGGCGGAAGCGTTTCGGTATCAAGGCGTGAGCGCACCCCGTCTCAGGTACCACCGGCCCGAGACCACAGCCGGCACCCTGGCTCGTCTACTCCTCGAAAGCAGAACTCCGACGCATCGTTCTGGCTCCGCCCTTGTGCCAGCCTTCCTGTTCTCGATGCCAGACCTCTTCGAGCGCTACGTGGCCGGTGCGCTGCGCCGGCACTGCCCGCCAGGCTGGACCGTATCGATTCAGGAAACCATCCGACTTAGTTCTTCCACCAGATTCCGAGTGGACATCGTACTCCGAGACCCATCTGGAGCAGTTCGGACGGTCATTGACACGAAATACCGCCCAGACGCCCAACTGAATGCCGGCGACATCGCCCAAGTCGTCGCCTACGCCGCCGCCCTCGAAGCGAGCCATGCTGCCGTAGTCTTTCCCGTCGAGGTTGACACACCCGGCGTGACCGTCGGGACCGTCCACGTTCATCCTCTGGGCTTTCCACTAGATGAAGACTTAGACGCCGCCGCGAAGAACCTTGTCGGTTGGTTGACCACGTTCTGATCAGCCTAAACCACGTGCAGGTCTGCTTCGATGCCACGCTCGGCGAGCATGCCGGCGATTTCGTCCCGGTAGAGGCCGTTGACCACAAAGACGACGTCCGGCTTCAGTTCGGTCAACGCATCGGGCGAGACGACGGGGAGCCCTGCTCCAGGTGCAAATCGGCCCTGCTTGCGCGGGTTGATGTCGACGAGCGCGGTGATAATGCCGGCTCCGTCGAGGAGGTTGATCATCGTCACGCCTTTCGAGCCTGCGCCCCACACGACGGCCGTTTGGCCATTCGCTCTCAACTCATCGAGAACCCGCTGATGGGTATCCAGGACGTCATTGAGCTGCCCGGAGAAGCCGGCGACGGCGTCTGCAAGGACTCGCTCGGTAGCGCGCGGCGTGACGTGTTCAGCCGGCCGGGCATCGACGCTGAGGTATTGCCCGCCAAAACTCTCTTCGAGCCGCAGCACCTCGAAACCGGTCGATTCCAGCGCGAACCTCAAGGACGCAGCGCTGAAGTAGCCGCAGTGTTCGTAGATCAGATCCCAGACGCCGCCTTCCTCAAGCGTGTACCGAACGTTCGGGACTTCGATGTAGACGATGGTGTCGTGCCGGCTCCCAAGGGTTTCCCGTAGACCTCGGAGCATGTCTGTGGGCTGCTCGATGTGTTCGAGCACGTGCCGGCACACGACGAGGTCGGCAGGGACATGGGCGTAGGTGGGATCGTAGTAGTCGCGGACCACCTCGAATGGAACTTCGCCGACCAACTCGGGCTGGAAACTCGGATCGAAGCCGAGGCCGTGGTTGCCGCCTTGCTCGCACAACATCCGCATGAAATCGCCCTTCCCAATGCCAATCTCGACCACGTGCCGGCCGCGAATATCGTACGTCTCGATTAGCCGGCTGGCGAGGGTCTGCGCAAACTGCTCGAACCGAGGCGAATAATGCAGCGAGTTCTCGTAGGCAATGTCGTAATCCATCAACGAGGCGTCGAAGGCGACGTTGAAGACGTGCTCGCATGCCCAGCAGTAGCGAAGCTGCAAGTCGCCTCGGGTTGCGTTTTTTGCAGCGTCTTCCGTGGCGTGCAGCACGTTGCAGAAGACCGGTAGGCCGGTGAGTTCGACGACGTCTAATTCGTTCGCGGACCCACAGACGGGGCAATTCAGAGCCGGCACATCCTCCGTGGAGGCCGGCAGGTCAAGTTGGTGCACAGGCATCGGCTCAAGCTGGCTGTAGAACGGAGAGGGCCGTTTCGACATCGAGGACTTCAGGGTGAAGGCCTAGGCCATGCAGCATCTCCGTGATTTCCGCCCGGTAAATCGGATTCATGATCAGGACGATGTCAGGCTGGAGTTCGCGAAGCTCGTCCGGCGAAACGACTGGGTGGGCAGTCTTGGGCAGGAAATGGCCGGCCTTGTGCGGGTTGATGTCCACCGCAGCGGCAACTTCAGTTGTAACGCCCAGCGTCGTCAGAAACGCTACGGCCTTCGAGCCACCGCCCCAGAGCACAACGCGTTTGCCGTGCGCGTCCCAAGTGCTGAGGTGCTCTTTCCATGCTTTTAGCCGCTCGGGCAGCAACCGGCGGAACCGGTGGAGTTCGAACCCGAAATGCTCGAGATCCGGCGGGCATGGCGCATGAACCACACCGTTGGGCAGGGCCTCGATCATCAGATACTGATCGTCGTAATCCGTCCACGTATT
>JBCDHV010000543.1:0-3053 GCA_038749615.1 Bacteroidota bacterium | reverse complement strand
CTGGATCTTGGCATCCAGTGGTGGGGCGAGGCGCGCGTCGACACGATGCTCAAGTACAAGGACGAGACGTGGGCGCTCATGCGCGATTCCGGGCTCCGGATGGTGTTTCTGGGGGCAGAGTCGGGGTCAGACGAGACGCTGCGGCGCATGAACAAGGGGGGCCGGGCGACGGCTTCGAAGACCCTCGATATCGCTGCCAAAATGCACGACTACGGCATCGTACCCGAGATGTCCTTCGTCCTTGGCAACCCGCCTGATCCAGAGCGCGATGCCGAGGAAACGATGGCGTTTATCCGCGAGGTCAAGCGGGTCAACCCGGCAACGGAGGTCATCTTCTACATGTACACGCCTGTCCCGCTCTCCGGTACGCTGTTCGACGAAGCCAAGGCCAACGGATTTGCCTTCCCCGAAACGCTCGAAGGGTGGATCAGCCAGGAGTGGAAGGACTTCTCCCAGCGCCGCAGCGCCGCGGTTCCGGGCGTTGAGGACCATTTGCGCCGGCGGATCAGCGAGTTCGAGCAGGTCCTGAACGCCTACTACCCCACGCGTACCGACCGGCAGCTCCGGGGTCCCAAGCGCTGGGCCCTCCGCGCCATGAGCGGCTGGCGCTACCACACCGGCATCTACCGCCACCCCATCGAACTGAAAGTCTTCCACAAACTCTTCCGCTACCGCCGCCCAGAAACGGCCGGGTTTTGACGTGGTGTGTGGTTCGTAGGTAGGTAGCTACGTACACGAGCCGCCCAACCACGCATCTACTCATCCACGAACCACGCATCCACGCGAGCAACGCGAGCCTCCCCCATGCGCCTTCCCAGACGAATTTCAGACCGGCTGTTCGGGCCTGATCACTTGCGTGCAGACGGGTCCGTCCGGCACGCGCCGGAATGGCTGATCCTCGTGGTCAACAATACGTGCAATCTCAAGTGCAAGATGTGCGACGTCGGGCTCGGGGAGGCCTCGACGGCGTTCTACACGCACCTCGTCAGCGACGACCCTCGGAATATGTCGCTTGAGGTGCTCGACCGCGCCCTCGATCAGGCCGCACAGTTCCGGCCCAAGCCGAAGGTCGGGCTAGCGTTCACGGAGCCCCTGTTGCATCGGTTCATTGTTGAGATGTGCCGGCGGATCAAGGAGCGTGGCTTCGTCTGCCAGATCACGACGAACGGCTTTCTGTTGGAGCGGCGTGCCGAAGAACTCGTCCGCCTCGGCCTGGATCAGCTGACGGTCTCTCTCGATGGCCCGCCCGACGTGCACGACCGCGTCCGGGGCCGCGCCGGCTCCTTCGAGCGTGCCGTCAAGGGCATCCGCGCCGTGAACGAGGCGAAGCTGGAGCAAGGCGTCTCTGCTCCGGACGTCCAAGTCTCCTACACAATCACGGATGAGAACTACACCGATATGTCGGCCTTCGTCGAGCACATGCGGCCCCTCAAACTCAAGCGGTTGATTTTCTCACAGCTCAACTACATCACCGAGGGCATGGCCGACGTCCACAACGAGACCGCCGGTGATCTCGTGCCCATGAGCCGCTCGAACCTCGGCACGATGAACTTGTCTGCTATCGACCTGGACCGGCTGTGGGACGCACTCGGCACGCTCCGAAACGCTGCGGGCCAACCTGGAACGCCGCCGATCCAACTCGTCCCCAACCTCCAGTCCAAAGCGGACCTCGACACGTACTATCAAGATCCGTTTGCCTTCGTCAGCGGCCGGCGATGCACCGATCCGTGGACGATGGTCATGGTGCGGACCGAAGGCTCGGTCGTGCCGGCCCACGGGCGCTGTTTTGATTATGCTCTGGGCTCGATCTACGAGAACACCCTCACCGAGCTTTGGAATGGGGAGCGGGCGCGTACGCTGCGCCGCCGGCTGTTCGAGGCTGGTGGGACGTTCCCGGCGTGCAGCCGGTGCTGCGGCGTCATCAACAAGCCCAAGGCGCAGGCATGAGCGGCCCGTTCACCGTGCGAGCCTACGCGCCCGAGGACGCCGAGCGCGTGGCTGCGTTTCACCGGTTGGTGTTTGGCAGCGAGATGACGGCCGAGCACTACCACTGGAAGCTGGGCCGGCCGACGTGGGACCTCGGCGTAGCGTCCTCGTTCTTGGCCGAAAAGGACGGCCAACTCGTGGGGCACTACGCTGGCACCACCACCACGCTCCGCCTAGACGGCCACGACGTGCCGGCGATCCATATCTCGGACACGATGACTCATCCGGATTTCCGCCGGCAGGGGGTGCTGTCGCTCCTGGGCCGAGAGGCGCATCGGCGCTGGGCTGACGCAGGCGTCGCTGTTGGGTACGGATTGCCGACCAAGACATGGGGCACTCGAGGCCGGTTCGTGGGCTTTGAGCCAGGTTTTTCCATGGGGTGGCGGCGGTTGTTCCTGGCTCCTGTGACGTGGGCCACGCGGAGAAACAACGTTTTTACCTCCGCAGCCGATGCCCCCATGCGTGGATGGCGAAGCTGGCAAGCGCGTCAGAGAGAAGACATCGACGTCGCACCTCGCCCTTGGAGTGAAGCGGTGAGCGGTGTTGATCGGTTATGGGCCGAGCAACAGGACGGAACGGCGTTCGGGGTGGTCCGTGACGGTATGTGGCTCCGCCGGCGCTATGCCGAGGCCGTGCACGCGCTGCATACATTCTGGTTGGCTGGCCAGACCGACGCGCCAAGAGGCTACGCGGTGACTCTGGTCCAACGCTGGCAGGGGGCGTCTGTGGTGTTCATCGCAGACCTGTTTGCCGGCGCAGAGGACACGCAAGCCCAGGATGCACTGATCCGCGCCGTTGTGCGGAATGCGTTGAGCGAGCGGATGGCCGAAGTACGTGCCGTCTCCGGCGAGCATACTTGGTTTGATGCAGCGCTCCGCCGGCATGGATTCATCGATGGCCGGGGCGCGTATGAACAGCAACTCGTGCAGCTTGCTCAGCCCCTGCCTCCCTCATGGACACAAGGCGAGCGCTGGCATCTGACGGCCGGGGATTTCGACTTTGTCTGAGTGATTGTGTCTGAGTGATTTCGTTTGATTGGTCACGCCCGAACTGTGTCGTTTCTTCGT
>JBCDHV010000542.1:0-3062 GCA_038749615.1 Bacteroidota bacterium | reverse complement strand
GTCGGCCCGTGGAACAGCTCCAGGACGTACAGCTGATCAGTCACGTGCACCACAGGCGTGTCGAAGTTCAGCGCGTCTGCCGCGATGCCGGCGATGGTCTCCCGTTCGAATTCATGCCCCAGCCAAGCCGTGAGAGCGTGTGTAGCAACCTCAGACAACGAGGCAGCTGACGACCATCCGTTCGGCAGTGCCGGCACGGACGAGGGCACGAAGAGTCCACCATCGGGCGCTAGGCCCTTGAGCAGCGCCGTCGTGAAGCCGACCGCGCCGTTTTCGGCAGCGACTTCCTGCGCACGCGTGCTGATAAACGAACTCATGCCGGCACCTCGTTGGACGCTCCTGCTCCCTCGCGAACGCCCAGCGTATCAGCCTCTGTGGCCCACCCGATCGCGCTCAACCCGGCCGATTGGCTGGCCGATAGCATTACACCGAGTACACGTTCAGCGTCGCCTGGAGAGGCACAGATCGCGAACATCGCTGGCCCTGAACCCGTCAGCGCACATCCAAGGGCTCTGGCCTCGATGGCTGCCTGCTTCACCGCGTCGTAGCACGGTACGAGCTGCGCGCGCACGGGCTCGACGAGTCGGTCTTGCATGATGAAACTGCCGGCAGCCTGCCAGTCGCCCAACGTCAAGGCGTGCACCAGAAAGGCAAGATCGGAGGCGTTGTGCACCGCGTCCCGGAGCGGTACCGAGGAGGGCAAGATCGCGCGGGCCTCGCTCGTGAGCACCGAACATCCTGGCACCACGACGGCCAGGGGCAGCGGTGCCGGCATCGTGAGTTCACGGTACCGCTCGGGAGTTGAAGCCGACGTGAGCACCAGCCCACCGAAGAGGGCCGGCAACACATTGTCGCCATGCCGGCTGCCAGACGCCGCCTCTTCCCCGTGCAGCACCGCATCGACCAGTTCGGCTTTCGAGAACGGCTGACCCAGCGCGAGATTGGCCGCCCACGCCCCAGCAACGGCACTGGCAGCAGACCCGCCGATGCCAGACCCGAGCGGAATTCCTTTCTGGATCTCCAGCGACAGTCCGATCGAAGCGCCGGCACGTTCAAGTACGCGGGTAGCGGCACGGCTCGCGGTATTTCGGGTAGGGTTCAGCGGCAGCTTCGCCGAGGTGCCCGTGATCGACGAGACGTGAACACCGGGCTGATCGGTTACCGAAGCAATCACCCGGTCTGAGACACCAGAAATGGCAAGACCTAGCGTATCGAAGCCGGGGCCGAGGTTGGAAAGGGACGCTGGCGCCGAAACTTCGACCCTTTCCCCTAATTCAAGCGGCGCGATCAAAGCCGTTGTGGTCTGTTGTGGTGACGAGTGCTGAATCGGGGTGCCGACTCCCCGGCATTTAGCGTACGAACTTCAACCGGGCAGCGCACGCGTCGCGTCCTGAATTGGCGGAATTCTCAACTCCTGCGCATGACGTATCTCCAGTTCCACCTGGTGTTCATCCTTCCGCCCATCTTGCTGTTGGGCTGGCTCACCTTTCGCCGGCAGATCGCTGGGCTGACGCACCGGCGCGTCCGTGCATCGATCCCGCTCGTCGCCCTCATCGCCTTCGTCTATACCACACCGTGGGACAACTACCTCGTCTACCGGGAGATCTGGGGCTATCCCGAAGGACGCGTGCTGGCGACGATCTATTACGTGCCGGTAGAGGAATACATGTTCTTCCTCCTGCAGCCGGTGCTGACCGGCTTTGCGTTCATTCTTCTGCTCCTGCTCTATCCACTTCGAGACGGCATTGACGAAGCGCTCCGCCCGTCCATGAAAGCTGTTGGTGGACTGTTTTGGCTTGCAATAACAGCTTTAGGGTTCTGGCTGCTCACGTTCGAGCGCGGGACTTACATGGGCCTCATCCTGGCGTGGGCCAGTCCAGTCCTTGCCGGCATGTGGGCGTGGAAAGGCGATGTCTTCTGGCGCTTCCGCCGGCATCTCGTCCTCGGCGTGATGCTGCCCACGGTCTATCTGTGGATTGCGGACCGCATTGCCATCGGGCTCGACATCTGGTACATCGCTGAGCCCACCACTCTCGGGTTCAAGCCGTTGGGCCTACCCATTGAAGAGGCCACTTTTTTCTTGATCACGAATATCCTGTGCGTACAGGGACTCATGCTCTTCATGAACGTTTGGAGTGCCTTGCCTCGGCGTCAGGATGCCGTAGCATGAGCCTGCCGTCTCCCGATCTCTGACTAGAGCGTATCAGTTTGCAAAACCGGACCTACGATTTACTTCTAGCCTGCGTCGTTTTCTTTTGGGGCTTCAACTTCCCGATTACGAAAATCGCCTTAGAAGTTCTGCATCCCATGGTTTTCAATGCGCTCCGGTTCACGGTCTCCGTGTTAGTGATGGGTGCCGTGTTTGGCGTCGAGGTGGCGAAACGAACCGACGTGCCGGCCGCCAAATGGACGTTTTGGAGTTCATTCGGCCTCAAGATTGCCCTGCTCGGCTTCCTGGGGCATGTCATCTACCAGATTCTCTTCGTCGTTGGGGTAGACAACACCTCGGCCGGCAACGCCTCTTTGCTGATCTCCAGCGCTCCGATCTGGGTTGCCGTTGTGGCGCACCTCACCGGCATCGAGCGGGTCATCGGGCGCGCGTGGATGGGACTGCTGCTGGCCTTTGTTGGCGCAGCCACCATCATCATCTTCACGTCCGGGGTCGACCTTGGGGGAACGTCTTTGTACGGAAACCTGGTTTGCTTGGCCGGTGCGGTTACCTGGGGCGCGTACACCGCCTTCAACAAGCCGCTCATGGAGACGCTCTCCCCCACCGCGCTAGCGTTCTGGACATCGATCATCGGGCTCCCGTTCTTGTGGCTCTTCAGTATTCCCTACTGGGGCGACGTCTCGGCTAGCGTCTTCAGCTGGGGCGTGTGGGGGGCCATCCTGTTCTCTGGAGGCTTGTCTTCAGGGCTTGCGTACGTCTTCTGGAACATCGGCATCCAGGGCGTGGGTGCGGCGCAAACGGCGATCTACGCCAACTTTGTCCCCGTCGTGGCGCTGATCAGCGGCGTCTTTATGCTCGGCGAAAGCGTAATCTGGCAACAACTTGTGGGCGG
>JBCDHV010000541.1:0-3079 GCA_038749615.1 Bacteroidota bacterium | reverse complement strand
TGACGAGGCCAGTGCGGCTTCTACCGCCGGCACGAGGGCTCCGGCATCGCTGACCTGAATCAGATTGAGCGTCTGCGCCAGTTCCTCAGGCTCAGCCGGGTCGTCGATCATCGCATCGAAGAGCGTCGTTGCGGCAGAGCTGCTGACCGCGTCCGATAGCCGAAGCCGCGCCAAGCCAGCCAATCGTTCGGGCTCAACCGACAGTTCATCGACCGGCACACCTCGTTCGTTGACCGTCCGCAAAACTTCCGAGGTCATGAGGTTCGCTACGAGCTTCGCGACAGCCGGCGTCACTGAAATCTTCGAGATCCCGAGTGCTTCCAGCACGGACTCGAAGTACTCCGCCACATCGATTTCCTCAGTCAACACGCCGGCATCGTAGGCCGACAGCCCAAGTGCTTCCATGTACCGAGCGAGCCGCCGCGCCGGCAATTCCGGCATCGCCGAACGAACCGCGTCGACGCGCCCTGCCGGCACCACGACCGGAACGAGGTCGGGGTCTGGCAAATAACGATAATCCGGGGCCGACTCCTTGCTACGCATACTCCGTGTTTCCCCACTCTGACCGTCCCAGAGCCGTGTTTCCTGCACGATGGTCCCGCCAGCACGCAGAACAGCGACATGCCGAGCAGCCTCGAATTCGATGGCCCGCTCGACGTTGCGGAAGCTGTTCATATTCTTCAGCTCCGTCTTCGTCCCTAGCGTCTGCGTGCCTACAGGCCGGACGGAGACGTTCGCATCGCAGCGGAAGGAGCCTTCCTCCATGTTGCCATCCCCAATGCCGAGGTAGCGCACGATCTGGCGCAGCACGCGTAGATAATGGAACGCCTGCCGCGCCGAACGCAGATCCGGCTCCGAGACAATTTCCAACAGCGGCGTCCCGCAGCGGTTGAGATCAACGACGGATTCTAGCGGGTCCCGGTCGTGCATCAGCTTGCCGGCGTCCTCTTCGATGTGAATCCGGGTAATGCCAACGCGAAACGTGCTGCCCTCATCGTCCTTGATGTCCAAATGACCGTCGTAGCAGATCGGGTCCTCATACTGGGAGATCTGGTAGCCTTTTGGAAGATCCGGATAGAAGTAGTGTTTTCTTGAGAGCGTCGAGTGCTCTCGAATCGAGCAATTCAGCGCGAGGCCGGCCTTCACAGCTGCCTCGACGACCTCGCCGTTCAACACGGGCAGCGTTCCAGGATGCCCGAGACTGATCGCATCCACCAACGTATTCGGTGCCGCGCCGAACTGAACCGGGTCCGGGCTGAATGCTTTCGATTGAGTATCGAGCTGGACGTGGACTTCCAGCCCGATGATGGTCTCGTACGTCATGCCGGGGGAATGAACAAATGAGGATGCGTGGCGGCTAGAGTCGCTAGCCTTCCAAGCTGGCGTACTTTTTCAGGATTTCCTGCGTGTGCTCGGCTGTTTTGGGCCGTTTGAAGACGTGGACGATCTCGCCTTGTTCGTTGATCAAGAACGTCGTCCGCTTCATGCCGACGATTTTCTTACCGTAGAAGTTCTTCTCTCCCCAGGTACCATACAGCGTGGAAATGCTGTGGTCCTCGTCAGCGACGAGCGGAAACGGCAAGTCGTATTTACCGGCGAAGGTCCCGTGAGAGGCCACAGAATCCGGCGAAATCCCAATCACACTGAAGCCGGCATCTTGCAACTCCGACCAGTGGTCGCGCAGGTTGCAGGCCTGCTTGGTGCATCCCGGTGTATCATCTTTGGGGTAGAAGTATAGGACGACGCGTTCGCCGGCGAAATCGGCGAGCTTGAGCGTCGAGCCATCTTGAGTCGTTCCGGAAAACGCGGGGGCTTGGGTCCCCACAGCGGGCATCGTCGGGGCATTCGTAGACATAGAATGGAGGATTTGTCTGAGAGGGTATGCTCGATGAGTGTACGGGAGCTGGGGAATTTGCGGCCTGGCTCAACCTACGGCGCGTCAGTCCGTACGGGGCGGTACAAAGACAGCCGCCAGCGTCCGTAGTTCGATCTACTGAGCTCGATCTGCTGAGCTCGATCTGCTGGACGGGCCGGCTGAACCTAAATCGTTGATACCAAACAAACGTCAACCCTACTCGGAACTCCGATGAAGAACGCTCTCCGGCTAGGCCAACTGGCGCGAATCGACATCTTCGTCCATTGGACGTTCATCGTTCTGCTGGTCGGGCTGTTTGGGTTTTACCTCTATCGGGGCATGGGGCTCCTGAGTGCGCTGGCCGGCATTGCCGTCGTGCTCCTCGTTTTCGGGTGCGTCATTTTGCACGAGCTCGGGCACGCACTAGCCGCACGGCGCTACGGGATTGCCACGGCCGACATTACGATGTACCCCATCGGCGGCGTCGCCCGGTTGACGAGAATGCCGCGCGAACCCAAACAAGAACTGGTCATCGCGCTCGCCGGCCCGGCCGTAAATCTCGCGATTGCTGCGGCCCTGTTCGTTCTCAACGGCTGGCTCAACGTGCCGACGCAACTCGACGCCGTCCTGGCCTCGGAAACGGACGTCCTCGGCACACTCATGTGGGTGAACCTCGGCCTCGCATTCTTCAACCTCATTCCCGCCTTTCCCATGGACGGTGGCCGCATCCTCCGGGCCGGCCTCGCCACGCAGCTCTCCTACCGCCGCGCCACCCTGATCGCCGCCTTCGTTGGGCAAGTCCTAGCCGGCGTCTTCCTCATCTACGCAGCCTTCACGTTCAACGTCATCCTAGCCCTCGTAGCCATCTTCGTCTTCGCCGCCGCCCGGCAGGAAGCCGAGGTTACCAAGGGATGGTGAGTTGAGTGTTCGGGTGGATGTGCGGCCAGGTGGATGAGTTGATGGGTAGTGAAGCTGACTCGGTAAGTCCACGTGCTCCTTCACCCATCCACACGCCCCCCTGACGACTCCTCCACTCCTTCACGTCCTATGGCTTGGTCATTCAACGTCCAATCATAGCCGGTGAACTTGACGTCGAAGTCGTTGGAGGAGAGGCGAGCGGCGAGGCGGCCATCGGCGAAGCGGGCGAGATATTGTTGTAGGCTCCGGCCTGAGCCGGTGAAGTCGCCGCGGAACCAGCTCATGATGGGCGAGATGCGGATCTCG
>JBCDHV010000540.1:0-3088 GCA_038749615.1 Bacteroidota bacterium | reverse complement strand
CGAGGGCGGAAAACGTGCCCGGCTGGAGCGCATCGGCATTGACGTCTAAGGTGTCGGCCGTATCGCAGGCCGTCAGGCCAAGGACCAAGAGCACCACGAGCGGTCGGAATACCACAGATCGTTGTCGCATGATTGTACAGGTTGAGAGCTTGTGAGTGTCGTGAACTGTGCGATGGTGCCCGGGGTCGTCTGTGGTACAGTGGAGCCAGGGGACGTACACAAGGCCCGCCTGCATGTTGCGATAAGCGGCTGGGCCTCACGGCTATCTGCTCTGACCCATTCGTCTGTCTGGAGCGGGCTCATCTCTGGGTCAGCACGCGCTGATGCTGCTGCCCAATCCCGAGAATATGGACCTGGTCTTGGACGCCGGCGCTCTCTGCGGCAGCGGTCAGACGCATCGGAGGCTCATCGAGCGGTTCGTCGGTAAGTTCGAACGTGCCCCAGTGAACCGGCAGCAGGTCCGGTGCCCTGCCCGCTGCGTCTTGTGAAGCCCCTCCCAGATCGATGAACGCCTGGATGGCTTCTTCTGGCGTCATGTGCGACGCAGCCGTCATCGAGCGAGGGGCGTAGGCCCCGATGGGTAGAATGGCCAGGTCAGCCGACCCCATTCGCTCGTGGATCTCGCCGAAGTGTGGGCCATAGGCGGTGTCGCCGGCGTAGAAGATCTTCAAGGGCAGATCTTTCTGATTTGGAGCCAAGCGCTCGACGTACCACCCCGACCACAACGTTCGGTTGAACGCGCCCACCCGCCGGCCTGAATCGTGAACAGCCGGCGTGCAAGTGAACCGGTACATGGCTCTACCTGCTTCTGGAGCCGGCACGTCGACGTACTGCCACCAATCCAACTCGGCTACCCGACGGCCTCCCCATTCTCGCACGTACGGCCCAAGTCCTAGCGGAACGATAAACACCGGATCGAACTGGGCGGACAAGCGCGTGATGCTGGCCTTGTCGAGGTGATCGTAGTGATCGTGGCTGATGAGAACGAAGTCGACCCTGGGCAGCGTGGCGATGTCGATGGGAAGGGCACTGCGGCGGTCGGGGCCGGCAAACGATAGCGGGCCGGCGATGTGCGAAAAGACAGGGTCGAACAGTACGTCGATGTCGGGAGTCTGCACATACACCGTCGCATGGCCAATCCACGTTGCCTGGATGCCCTCGGGCCGTTGCCTCAGCCGCTCCATGTCAACTTTGACCGAGGGTGCGGGTGGTGTTTTCTTTCGAAAAGGCCGCGCCAGAACACGTTGCGTCAGAATCCAAGCGGCGACGCGCAGAAACGAGGGCTTGGACACCTGACGGTGCGTGTTCCGAAACCCTTTTTCCGTATGGTGACCTCGGCTGTACCAATCGTGGTTCTCTACGCTCACAGTTCTCGGCAGGTTGGACACAGATCCCTCGGTGATCAGTCGAGGCCCTGTACAGCCTCCAAGTAGGGCGCACACGATTAGCACAGAGACGCCCGCGATACCAACTGGCCAACGGAGAGGCCGCCTCGCCTTCCTGTGCTTAGGCGTGTTCACGCTGATGCGCTGTCATTCCCCCCATGACCTGCTTCATGATGCGTGCCCGTGCCCACCTCGGCAAGAGGGCAAGCGAGCCGGAGAGTACCTTCGTGAGCAGACCCGGGTACGTCGTCATCCGCCGGCCCAGGGCAGCCAACGTCGGTTTGGCTACGTCTTCAGGCTGGATGGCTGCGCCCATCTTCTGATCGGCGCGTTCGGCGAATCCGCTGTGCACGGGCCCAGGCGCGCTGGAGACGACATCGACGCCGTGCGGCCCCAATTCGAGGTGCAGCGCCTCGGCGAGGGTCTGGACGTATGCCTTGGTGGCTGCGTAGTGCGCCGCGTACGGCGTTCCCTGGAACCCGACAATCGACCCGAACAAGATCAACCCGCCGCGTCCACGGTCCGCAAACCGCCGGCCGAAGTGATGCGCTTGCTCCAGAATGGCCCAGGCGTTGACCGTCAGCATATCGTATTCGGCATCGAGATCAGCATCCAAAAACTGCCCCGTGGTACCGAAGCCGGCAGCAGCAACCAGCAGCCCCACGTCGAGGTCTCGCGTTGCGTCCTCAACGGCACGCCGCCCCGCTTCAGCACCCAGGTCAGCTGCCACAGGCCGGCACTCGATGGCGTGCTGGGCTTCCAGGTCTGAGACCAACGCTTGCAACGTCTCTTGCCGGCGCGCAACCAGCACCAGATGCAGACCCTTCGCCGCCAGTTCTTGAGCGATGGCCCGGCCAATGCCCGACGAGGCTCCTGTGACGACGGCCCAAGGCCCGTATTTCGTGTTGAAATCCATCACTTGACCTCGACGTTGAGGGTGAGCGTACGGCCGGCAGCGACTTCGAACCGGGCCTCGTCAAAGCGGGGTGCTCTGAGCCGAGGCCGGACGTTGTTGGAGACGCCCCAAGCTTCTTTGGGCATGCCGAGAAAGTTCGTGTCCGTCTTGCCGTTGACGTTTTTGTCGTGCGAGGTGGAGAACGCATACGCACCTGCCGGCACGCCCTCGAACCGGCACGTCACCCCTTCAGGATCAGCGGGATGCTCCTGGCTCTGGACGGCACCTTCGCGCTTCATCGGGAAGGGCTCGGCATCGTTGAAGAGGGCGCAACCAACGACTCCCTCGGTGGAGGGAATCCCCGCCACCTCGACCACGACCGTGCTTGTCGCCGCCGCGTTTACGGTGTCGGGCTGGGTAGCCGGCTGTGCGAAAAGAGCCGGCGCGAGCAGGCCCCCGGCAACGAGAACCAGGGCAAGCAGCTGCACGGCTCGGTGAAGCCTTCTCGTGTCGAAGGAGGTGTGGAGATCGCTCTCCAAAGGTCGTGAGGACATGATTGTGTGGTTTAGAGGTTCGTGTGCCGGTAACGCTTTCAATGTGTCGTATTTTGACAATATGTCAGCGTCCAGGACAAAAAAATATCAGGAGGGGCTCAAGGCGAAGCCAGCCATCTCGAAGGCGTGCTCCATCAAGGCCGACGTATCAAAGCCGAAGTTCTGCTCGAACATGGCTCCTTTCATGGCAGCTACCTGAATCATACCGTGGATGAACCCCCACAGAGAAACAGCCGTCATCAGCGGATCCAATG
>JBCDHV010000539.1:0-3091 GCA_038749615.1 Bacteroidota bacterium | reverse complement strand
GTTTCGCCATCTTGGCTCTTTCACGCGGCGGAAGCCGGCTGTATGACGCAACCGGTACGACGATCCGTGAAGTGATGCTCGAAGATGTACCGATGAGCTTGGACGAGGAGTTGAAATACGACGACTTCGAGCAGCATCTCCAGCATCACACGGCTAAAGGCCGCTCGCGGACGCAGAACGACGCTGCCTTCCACGGGCAAGGTGGTGAGGGCGACGACGCCAACCAGAAGAAGCAGGTTCAGCGCTTTCTCGAGCACATGGAGAATGGCGTGACCGAGTGGTTGGAGCAGCACAACATCCCCCTGATCATCGCCGGCGACCCAACCATGCGTGGATACTACCGCCAAGTCAACGGCTACGAGTATGTCACAGACGAGGAAATCACGGTCAACCCGAATGGCTTGACCGAGCAAGATCTGCACTTGACGGCGTGGGATGCCCTGGCACCCATCTTCAAAGGCCGGCTCAAGCAGGCGCTGGAGAACTACCAGATCTTGCAGGCCAACGAACCGTCCAGAGCCAGCGACAACCTCCGGACCATCGTGCCGGCTGCGCATTTCCAGCGGGTTGAGACGTTGCTCGTCGATCCGGATGCGCGCACAACAGGTTCGTTTGATCCAGATACGAACACCATTTCTGAGTTCGAAGACGGCGAAAACCTCGTCGACCTTGCGATAGCTGGTACGCTTCGCAACGGTGGGACCGTCTTCTCGACCGTGCTAGGCCGCACGGGAGACTCGTCCATGGTTGCTGTTCTGCGATACTAGCGGAATCTGAGGAACTAAATACCAGCCGTGCTCTCTGAGCACAACGACAGTACATCCGTACTGCCATCCTTCCAAGCCACGGGGCCTTCGGGTCTCGTGGTTTTTTACGTTACTCCAGATCGCGAAGCAAAGCCACGATGGCGCTGTGGGGGACGATGAGCAGATCCTCGTCTTGAAACTGCAAGTCGATCGCCTCCTTGCGGAGAAAGAACGCAAAGTCGCCGATGCTGGCTTGCAGCGGGAGGTAGCGAACGGCCGACTTCGTGGCTGCCCAGGGCTCGTCGGTAAACTCAGGGTTGGCGGTCAGGTATCCGGGCCCCACGTTGAGCACACGGCCCGACTGGATGCGTTCTTTCTGCTTCACCGTCGCCGGCAAGTACAGGCCCGAGGAGGTTTGCGTAGACGGGTCCTCTGGGCGGATCAGCACGCGGTCGCCAATCAGGATCAAATCGGTGGCCATACGAATCGGCAGGTGAGAGTCGGGCGAGGCGAGCCGGCCTCGTCATTCGGTTGCGGTGCCGGTACGGGCGAGTTCAGCCAGAGATTCCTCGAATCCATCGATGATGCGTTCGCGCGCGTAATCGCCGGCGCGGTCGATGGCGTTCTGTTGCCAGCGTTCGAACTCCAGAGCCGGCCGAGACAAAGTGTCGGCAACCGTATCGAGCTGATCCCATCCGAACCAGGGGCCCGGTTCGGCCTCTCGCATTTCGCGGCCCAACGGCGACGTACTGTCAGACACAGCAAGGATCGCCGAACCGGACGCCATGCCGGGAATCATCTTGCTCGGGATAAACGATCCGCCACTGCCGCTCCGCTCCGTGATGACGAAGTAGTCTGTTTCGTGCAAGGCGCGCGCGAAGCCGGCTTCGTCCAGGAATGGCCCGAAGGTGAACCGTGGATCGTTCGACTGCTCGACCCAGCTGCGGATGTCGTCGGCTCCGCCACCATTGCCGTGGATCCTGAACGAGAACGTAGCATCGGAGGCGGCCAAGGTTTGGATGAACTGCAAGAGGTCTTGCTTGGCACCGATGTTACCCGCATACAGCAGCCGCACCGGGTCTCCCGGCTGCCGGCCCACCTTCGACGGGAGCTTAGCGATTTCGTCACCCAGCGATTGGTTTAACCAGTTGGGACGAAACAGGATAGGCTGGTTCTTCTTCGAGAGCACGCGAAGGCGGTCGATCATCACCGGAGAGATCGAGCTCCAGACCGTCGCACGGTTGAAGAGCCAGTTCTGGATGCCGGCGAGCATGCGGTTTACGAAGCCGGCCTTCGCGATGCCGGCCGCTGCCGCTGCATCAGCCGAGAGGTCTTGCACGTTCAACCACACGGGCTGGCGAAACACGAACCGGTGGACGGCTGCGTACGCCACGGACCCGATGAGCGGGCAGTAGACCATCACCGCATCGTAGCCGCGCCCGCGTGGCAAGCCTCGCAGCAGCGATAGGAAGAACGAGCCCTCGTAGACGAGCCGCTGAACGAGCGAATTTGGGTTCGATGGGATGTAGAGCCCGTACCGTTCGATCTGGGCATCGTTTTTCCGGTAGCGATGGACGCGGAGGCCATTTTGCCCGGACTTGTCACTCCACTCGGGATAGTACGGATAGGCACATCGGACCGTCACCTCATGCCCTCGCTCGGCGAGCGCGTAACACATATCGCTGAAGACGGCCGCGCCGCCGCCCCGGTCGGGATCGAAGACGTTTACGATGATGAGGAGGCGCACAGAAAACGGGTAGGGTCGAGAACGAGGGGAAGCCGGCTGGGACGGAACATCGGGGCCGGCCGCGTGAGAAACTGCGAATTGCGAATTGGGAATTCGAACATGCGAGGGCCTGCGTTCGTACTTCGAGGCCTCCCTCATTCCATGACAGCGACACTATGGAGCAGGTTAAAGCGGATGAAACGGTCACGCTCTCCGTGACGGGCATGACCTGTGCCGCGTGTGTTCGGCGGGTCGAGCGTGCTGTGGCCGCCGTGCCGGGCGTCGCAGAGGCGCAAGTCAACCTGGCCACGGAGCGAGCGACGGTCCGCTTTCGGCCAGATCAAGCCCGATTGTCTGACCTGACCGAGGCCATTCGATCCAAGGGATATGACGTGCTCGATCCCGCGCGCGTCGCTCAGGAACGTGCCGAGGCCGAGGCGGAAGCGAGAGAGCAAGAGCGCCTCGGGCTGCAGCGCAAGATGAGGGTTGCGCTGGCGCTGGTCGTGCCGCTGATGGCCATCGAAATGGGGCCGATGGTCGTGCCGGCGTTCGGGCAGGTGCTAGAGACGGTGATGCCGGCGCGGATGTGGCGGGTGCTGAGCTTGATCTTGGCGACCGT
>JBCDHV010000538.1:0-3119 GCA_038749615.1 Bacteroidota bacterium | reverse complement strand
CTGTCTGGCACGGACGCCGTCCCGCTCCCGGGTATCAAGCCACGAGAGGTAGACGTTTCCGTTGCCACCGACCGCGAGATCGTAGAAGGTATGGCTGGAGGGGTAGTCGGTCGGTTCGATGTTCAGTGCCGGCTCGAAGCTCGCCCCGCTGTCGGTGGAGCGTGCGATGAAAAGCTCACTCGCCGGAAAGCGCCGGCCTTCTACGGGATAGCTTCGGACCCAGGCGACGTAGACTGTCCCGTTTGGCCCCGTTGCCACTTGCGCCGGCGCTTGGGACGTCGCACGCACGTCGCCGGCACCGCCCACCAAGACTGGCTCGGAGCGCTCATTGCCTTCGTAGCGGCTCAGGTAGACGGATCCCTCGTCTTCCCAGACCGCGTACACCGCCTCCCCATCGCTCGCGATCGTCGGAGCCTCGGCGTCGGTCGTTTCGACCGTCCATTGTGTCGGGAGATCTATCGAAACCGCATCGGATGCCGCAGCTGGTTCATCAGCCGGATCCGTTTGGGGCGCAGTGCAGCCGGCGAAGAGAATCGGCAATGCGAAGGGGAGAAAGAGGAGGCGTTTCATAGTTGTTAAAACGTCGAGATGTGGCGATACGCTGTAGAGACGTTGCATGCAACGTCTGTACGAGGTTGCGGCGTCATTTCCGGATACGCCAAACGGATTCGGTTGCGTTGGCCGGAAATGGCAATCCGAAAGGCCGGCGGCGTCCCGAAGTTGTCCAGGACGCCGCCGGCCTTTCCCATGTGCATCAGAGGTTGACCTGGACGCCCGCGGAGACCGTACGGGGCCGGCCGAGCGAGTAGCTCTGCCCGAACCGGCTCCGGCTGGCGACCGTGGCGTAGAGTTCGTCCGTCAGGTTGATGACGTTCGCCCAGACATCGACACGGCCCAGGCTGTAGCCGGCGCGCAGATGGAAGACATCGTAGCCGGGGTAGGTCTGCGTGTTGGCAGGGTCCATGAAGTAGTCGCTGAGATGCTGCCACTCGATCCCTACCCGTGCGCCGCGCAACATCGTGGGCCGCCAGGTGATGGCTGCGTTGGCAATCCAGCTCGGCGCACGGTCCATCTCGTTGCCGTCCAAGGTGACGCCGCGGTCCTCGAACCGGATGAACTCGTGCGAGGCATTCGTGCCGGCAAACCGAACCGAGAGCGAGCGCACGGGCTGGAACGTCAGTGCGTACTCGACGCCCATGTGCCGTGTCTCGCCGGCGTTCCGGTTCGCACGCGAGCCATCGTCCAGGGTGACGGAGATGATTTCGTTCTCGCCGTCCATGCGGTAGACGCTCAGGTCTGCATAGAGCCGGCCATCCAGCAAGGCCGTCCAGCCGCCGGCCTCGTAGCTGTCGAAGGTGGCCGGCACCAGCGTCGGTACGCTCACGCCGCGGTAGAGCTCACCGATTTCCGGCGGCAAAAAGCCCTGGCTGACGTTGGCGTAGAAGCCACTTTGCGGCGTCAGGGTGTACGTCAGGCCGAGGCGAGGGCTGATGTGATCGAAGCTGTTCGACTCGTCCGGTGCCCCGGAGAAGGCCGAGGGCGACAGGAAGTTATCGTAGTCGTATCCGATCCGGTCGTACCGCAGTGAGGCGGCGAGTTTGAGCCGCTCGACGGGCCGGAGCTCGAACTGCGCATAGGCCGCTGTGTTGAGCAGCAGCACATCGTAGCGCGTCAGCAGCGAGTCGGTGTTCGTGAAATCGACGTACTGCCGCGTGTCTGGATCGCGCGTGACATCGAGGAACGTGGCCTCGTACTCTGCCGGGCTCCGGTCGATCACACCGCCGACGATGAGTTGGCTCGACTTCCAACCGAGAAATGCCCGGTGCTGGAGCAACATGCCGAGGCTCGTGAACCGGTTGTCGTTCTCCTCGCCCGTCGCGCGGGCAGGGTTCGACCGGTTGTTGCGGATCCGGTAGTGCGGGTTCTGGCGGATGCTGTTGTCACGCCCGAAGAGCGTGGCCGTCGTGGCGTTTCGGGCATTCCACACGTGGTCGAGCTTCAGCGCCGCGCGTGCCGCATCGACTTGCCGATAGGTGAACGTCTGCAGACTGCTCGCGTCCTGCGTGAAGAAGGCGAGGCTGTCGAGGCTCCCACTCGTTTCTGTGTCAAGATTGTTGACGCTGACCGTACCCGTCAGCCGCGTGCTCGCTGAGAGTTCATAGCCGGCACGCAGAGAGACGGATTGCTTGTCGAAGTCGCTATGCTCCGTCCAGCCATCGCGGCGCTGCGAGAAGTATCCGCCGGCATACACACCGAGTTTCCCCGCCGTGGTGCTGGCCGAGAAATCCGCACGCCGATGCCCGTAACCATCAAGCCTGCCCGCCACTGAGGCAGAAGGCGTACGCGAGGGCTGGACGGTAATGAAGTTGACCGCGCCGCCCACGGCATTGCTTCCGAAGAGCGACGACGATGGCCCGCGCACGACCTCGATGCGTTCGACGCCGGCCATGTTGACCTCGATCAGCGCGTTGTGATTGAACAGCCCCGCCGGCCGCACGGGAATCCCATCTTCGAGGTAGGAGAACAGCGCCTTGTACGAGATCGGCTGCCGAATGCTCATCGCATGCTGCTCGTTTCCGAGATCGACCATGTGAACGCCAGCGACTTGGTTCACGACTTCATACAGCGCGTCGCCCCGCGTTTCCGCAATCTGGCGGGCCGAAATGGCCGCAACCGCGACCGGCGCTTCGGAACGCTGCACCTCGTACCGGCTTCCGCTCACGATGACAGGTTGAAGATCGATAGACGCTGGGTCGAGCGAGGCATCGACCGTCGATTGGCCGTTCACATCGATTGTCAGGCTCCGGTAGCCCACGAACGAAAACGTGATCGACTCTGCCGCATCCGGCGTTTCGATTTGATAGAAGCCTTCGGTGTTGGTCGAGGTACGGAGAAAACTTGGGTTTACAAGCACCGTCACGCCGACGAGCGGAGTGCCCGAGATGGCGTCCGTGACGGTTCCAGAGATGGTGGATTGAGCGAGTGTCTGAGCCGGCACGAAACTAGCCAGCAGAAGCCCGGCGAAGAGCGCCGAGAAAACCTGAGTACGCATCACCTTGAGGGTAGAAAGGTGGAAAAGAGATCCAGAGACGTGTGCGTGTGGGGCAGTGCGTAGGCGT
>JBCDHV010000537.1:0-3129 GCA_038749615.1 Bacteroidota bacterium | reverse complement strand
CGACCCAGACGATCTGTTTGCCGACGAATCGGTCCTTCGCCTTCAACTCGTCTATCGCGTGTGGAAGTCGCTGATGGTCGGCTTCGACTACGCTGAAAGCTTCGAGACGCAGTACGACGAGGGCGTCCCCGTCCGGCAATCCAAACGCGTCCGCGTCTCTCCGAAGTTCGGCCTAGCCTCGCGGAGGTGAGCGTAGTGCGTTGGTTTGTAGTGCGTGGTGCGTAGGTCTTCGACTAGGCTTCCGCTTCACCGAACAACAAACCACACAACCACAGACCACGTACTACGTCAAGCCTTCCCTCGCCACTCCAGGCTGCGTTGGTTCATGGACCATGCGATGTCGTCGGGGCCGTTCAGCATGGCCTCGGCGTGGGCGATGGCGCGTTCGAGTTGAGGCGCGGTGAGTTGCTTGTACGCAGGGCCCTTCTTCCGGTCGAGCGCGTCATACCAGCGCTTCCCGAACGTATGGTCCAGCACGATGCGCGCAAAGCAATGGTCGAACCGCACGGGCCACCGGCGTGACGCAGCGGCCTCGGGTAAGATGCGGTTCACGAGATCGAGGTAGCGCTCGCGCAGGGCAAGGCGCGCATCAGAACCAGAGACATCGGGAAACAGGGAGTTTGGCATGCTCACTCGCGGCATTGTGAACGGTGATTCATCCTCCCTGTCTCCCACGTATCTCTCATACGGTCTGTGTAGTCAGGGCCTTACGAAGAGACGGCTTCGACCATCGTCGGATAGTCCGTGTACCCATTCGGGCCACCTTGGTAGAACGTCGACTGATCCCATTCGGCCAAGTCGGCATCGGCGGCATACCGGGCGGCTAGATCCGGGTTCGAGACGTAGTACCGGGCGTAGGCCACCAAATCGAGCCGGCCTTCCTGGATCGCTTCTTCTCCACTGTCGCGGTCGAACCCACCGGCGGCCATGAGCGTGCCGTCCCAGACTTCACGAATGACCGCCGTGGCTTTCCGGCCGTCCAGTTGGTTCTCTACGAGATGCAGGTAGGCCAACTTCAGCGTGTTGAGCTCCTTGGCAACGTAGGTAAACGTCTCGGTCGGATGGTCGTCCTGCATGTCGTTGAAGGTGCCATTCGGCGAGAGGCGCACGCCAACACGGTCGCTTCCCCAGACTTCGCAGACAACCTTCGTGATCTCGAGTAGCAACCGAGCGCGGTTCTCAAGCGAGCCCCCGTACTGGTCGGTCCGGTGATTCGTGCCGCTCTGCAAGAACTGGTCGAGCAGGTAGCCGTTGGCCCCGTGGACTTCTACGCCGTCGAACCCTGCGGCCTTCGCATTCTCGGCTCCTTGCCGGTAGCCATCGATGAGCGCGGGAATCTCGTCCGTTTCAAGTGCCCGAGGTGTCTCGTACGGCACCATCTGGTACTCTGCGTTCATCACTTGCCCCTCCGGTGCAATGGCCGAGGGCGCATGCGGCGTTTCGCCGATGATGGACGAGTGCGAAATCCGGCCCACATGCCAGAGTTGTAGGAAAATGCGCCCGCCGGCCTCATGTACGGCATCGGTCACCTTCTTCCAGGCGTCGATTTGTGCCTGCGAGTGGATGCCCGGGGTGTTCGGATAGCCCTGGCCCGTGGGAATGACTTGCGTGGCCTCGGTAATGATCAGGCCGGCTCCGGCGCGCTGCGCGTAGTACGTGGGCACCAGGTCAGACGGCACTGTTTCGGGCGAGCGGTTCCGCGTCATGGGAGCCATGACGACACGGCTGGGGAGGCGGTACGGGCCGAATTGGTAGGCTTCTAGAAGCTTCATCAATGAGAGAGGTTGAATGGGTAGATATGCTGTACGTGGCCTACCGCAACCTCGTATTGCTGTTCCGACATTGGTTGACGCGTCAAGCGACGACCTGCGGCGTGAACGAAGTGAACGGTTTGGCGTACCTCTGGACATTCAACCTACTCTATCCATGGTCAAGATTATTGCGCGGCTCATGTGGCTGCTACCGGTTTTACTGCTCGTCATTTCTGCGTCCCTGGTCCGGGCCGGGCTAGACCAGAAAGAAACGTTCGAGCAAGGCGAGGCGGCGGTCGCCGAAGTGGTAGATTTCGATATCACCCAGCGCTCCGAGATTACCTACAGCTACATCGATCTCCGGGTCGAGCGCGAAGGCAAAGCCACCATCGAGGAGCGCCTCCCGCTCCCCATTTCGCTGTCGATCCCGTTGGAAGAACGTGAAACGCTGGCCGTCCGGGTCAACGAAGGCTCGAACCAGCAGATCATGATCGAAGAGATCGCCCGGGCGCAGTGGAAGATGTCCCTCATCCACTCAGGCATGTCGCTCTTCGGCGCGATCATGCTGATCATCGGCGTGGGTGGCTGGAATCGGTTTCTCAACCGCCAAGGGGATCCCGGTGCCGCTCGCGTTGCGGAGACCGAAGAGGCCGCTTCCTAGTGACGTCGCGATGAGGGCACGCTGACCGTCACCGTCTGGCGCTGCATCACGCCAGGAATGTGTCACGCCAAGAACAGGTACGGCTTCCACGTGTCCTCTACGTTGCCCACGTAGTCTCGGATGAACATCACGTGGCTGGGCCGGAACGGCTTGCGGCGCAGCGGCATGCCGGCTTCTTCCGGTGTTCGGTTTCCCTTCCGGTTGTTGCACGGCACACAGGCCGCAACCAAGTTCTCCCACGTGTCTTTGCCGCCTCGAGACTTCGGCTGGACGTGGTCGATCGTGAGGCGGTCGTGGACGCCGCAGTACTGGCACCGGCCGGCGTCACGGCGTAGCACATTCTGCCGGCTCAGCATGATCCGGCGATACGGGACGCGGATGTAGCGGCGCAGCCGGATGATGCTCGGCCACGGCAAGACCCGGGTCGGCGAGTGCAGTTCACGGTCCATCCGGGCCTCGACGAGCTCAGCTTTGCCCAGCAAAACAAGCACGACGGCACGCCGGACGCTGCAAATCGTGATGGCGCGGTAGTCCTGGTTGAGGACGAGCACGTGGCCGTTCATCGCCTCCTCCAGCTGTCTAGACCAACGCGTGTGGTGGGCGTGCTGGTCATTACCCTGCTATGTGGTCCACGTATGGGGAACGCGCGTCCTCGGTTTGGGTGAGATAGTTGCCGTAACTTTACGATGCCTTTGGAAGTTTCTCAACCCCTTTCGG
>JBCDHV010000536.1:0-3129 GCA_038749615.1 Bacteroidota bacterium | reverse complement strand
TGGTTGGGTGGTTGGGTGGTTGGGTGGTTGGGTGGTTGGGTGGTTGGGTGGTTGGGTGGTTGGGTGGTTGGGTGGTTGGGTGGTTGACGGTCAGATACCACATCCTGGAAGACGGCGCAACCCCGTAGCGTCGCGATCCATCGCGACGGGCTCTGGATATTTATTTCCATCATTCGCCCGTCCAAACCGGATCCTGGAAATGGCATGGGAAGGGGGGGGTGCCAGGCACAACGTTTTCGTTTCCCGGCCGCTGTGATGGATCACGGCCTACGGCACCGGGACCATCGCTGAACATCACCAGAGCGAAGCGAATCTACCCTACCCAACCACAGCGAGCCACGCGAGCGTCCTGCCAACCGACCACCCAACCACAGCGAGCCATGCGAGCGTCCCATCCAACTGCCCAATCAACTTATTCCCGCATATCGCGCTGGAGCCAGAGCTTGGCGAACTGAAAATCGCGCGTGACGGTGATGGGAGACACGCCCAAGGCCTCAGCCGTTTCTTTGATCGTGAGGCCGGCGAAAAAGCGGCACTCCACGACCTGGCAGCACCGCTGGTCGACCTTCTCTAGACGTTTCAGCGCCTCGTCGAGCGCCAGCAGCTCTTCGGGCCGCTGTTCGATGAGCAGACCGACGGCATCTTCGAACGGCACTCGGCTCAGCCGGCCGCTGCGCTTGAGCCGGTTTCGGTCCCGCGCGTAGTTGATGAGCACCGTCCGCATGGCCCGGGAGAGAATGGCGAAGAAGTGTACGTCGCCGGCCCAATCGACGTTGGCCTTGGCCAAGCGGATATACGCCTCGTGTACGAGCGCGGTGGGATTGAGCGTGTGATCAGCGCGCTCGCGGTTGAGCTGCCGGCCGGCCATGCGGCGCAGCTCGTTGTACACGTCTGGCATCAGGGCATCCAGCGCTCTTCGGCTGGAGCGAGCAGTGTCGGTTCCCGGCATGGTACGGAAGGTAGAATTGCGGGATATGTGTCTATGTACAGAATCGTGGCCGCAAAAAAAAGTTTAGGTTGCGTGATGCAAACGGCCCCAGATGGGTGCATGTAGAGGCAGAACCCATCCGACGATTCCCGCGTCGGTGCGTTCAGCAGCGCCGGCCCGGCATCCCAAGTGGCCGGCCTTGCACAACAGAGCTGCCCGACCCCTCGTAGCGCCATTGCACCTCTCTTCTTCGTCGGGCACTCCACTTAAAAACGGCCTCAGTCCTCCCACTGAGGCCGTTTTTGGTTTGCTAGGACGCTCGCTTTGCTCGCTGTGGGTGGGCAGTTGGGTGGGGCTTTGATGGAGCGTCCTGACAAACCCCACCCAACCGCCCACCCGCAGCTTGCGAAGCAAGCGTCCTGCCCAACGGGCGCGCGTCGGAACGCTGCCCCAGGTCACTTCGTTTTACGTGGGCACCACCCACTCTCGACGCCGCCGCGCCCATGCCGACCGTTTCGTTTCATACGCTTGGTTGCAAGCTGAACTACACCGAGACCAGCACGGTCGCGCGGGAGTTTGATGTGCGTGGGTTCAGCCGGGTGCCGTTTGGCGAGGCGGCGGACGTCTCGCTCATCAACACGTGTACCGTCACGGAACAAGCCGAACAGACCTGCCGGAACGCGATCCGGCGGGCCTTGCGGGCCAATCCGGAAGCCTTCGTCATCGTGACAGGGTGCTACGCCCAGCTGCGGCCGGAGCAGATCGCCGGGATCGATGGTGTGGATGCGGTACTCGGGGCCACGGAGAAATTCAAGCTCTTCGGCCTGATCGAGTCCTTTGCCAAGCGCGAGCAAACGCAAATTGCAGTCTCCTGCATCGATGATGTCGCAGACTTCGGCCCGTCTTATTCCGCCGGCGACCGGACCCGCGCCTTTCTCAAGGTTCAGGACGGATGCGACTACAGCTGCTCGTTCTGCACCATCCCCAAGGCGCGCGGCCGAAGCCGGAGCCACCCGGTCGAGGCCACCGTAGACCACGCCCGCCGGCTGGCCGACCAGGGCGTCCGCGAAATCGTGCTGAGCGGCATCAACATCGGGCTCTACGGCCTGGAGCATGGAACGGACTTCCTGGAACTCGTCCAGGCGATGGACCGCGTCGAAGGCATCGACCGCTTCCGGATCTCTTCCATCGAACCGAACTTGCTCAGCGACGCGCTCATCGACTTCGTCGCCGGCTCCGAGCGGTTTCAGCCGCACTTCCACATTCCGTTGCAGAGCGGGGACAACGATGTCTTGGCCAAGATGCGCCGGCGCTACAAGCGCGCGCTCTACACCAGCCGGATCGAGCGTATCAAACGGCTCATGCCTCATGCGGGGATTGGCGTCGACGTGATCGTAGGCTTCCCAGCTGAGACCCCCGAGCGGTTCGAGAACACCTTCGACTACCTCGCCGACTTACCGGTCTCCTACTTTCACGTCTTCACCTACTCGGAACGCCCTGATACCACCGCCGTCGACCGTCTCGACCGGATGGGCGGCACACCGGTGCCGAAACAAGAACGCAAGACCCGAAGCAAACGACTGCGGCTGCTCTCGGAAAAGAAAAAGCACCAGTTCTACGTCGATCACCTGGGGCAAACCCGCCCCGTCCTCTGGGAAGGCTCTGCGTCAAACGGCCGGATGACCGGCTACACGGACAACTATATCCGCGCCGAGACCCCCTTCGATGCTACCCTAGCCGGCACCATCGAGCCCGTCACGCTCCAAGAACTCACCGAACGCGGCACCGTCGCCGCCGGCCTGCTGTTCTCTCTGGTGTAGTCTCTCTCTCCCGTGGAGAGGGTGAGAGGGCGAACGGTAGAGACGTGGGTACCAATCGAAAAGGACGACCTGGCCGCAAGAGAAGAGCCTAACCCGTTCGAAAAGCTAGTCCATCCCACCTCGTCTCCCACCATTCCCCCTATCAACCTGGCATCTCTCCACGCGAGCCCTTCACTCCTCAACACCTCCACCTGACCACCCCTCCACACCTCAACGCGAGCCCCGCGCTCCCTCACGGTCCGGCCACTAAGACCGCATCTGGCGGAACATCGGTCTGGCGGACGGTGGACTCGATGCGGGCACGATCTGGGCGGTCCATGTAAGCGATATGGATGCGGTTCGAGTTGGTCCGGATAGACACATCGAGGTCTGGGAGCGCCT
>JBCDHV010000535.1:0-3139 GCA_038749615.1 Bacteroidota bacterium | reverse complement strand
GCGAGATGTTCATCCAACCCCGCATGGAAGACACGACGCGCTATCAGGTGAAGGCCGAGGTGGGCCAGGAAGAAATTTATGATGTATGATTTGGGAATGATGAATGCCTAACTCGAAACGAAGGCGCGGGCCTGGGCGGCGTGGTGGCCGAACAAAGCGCCTAATTCATACATCATAAATCCCAAATCGTACATCCAATGGTTGTCATCGTTGGGCCGGCGGCGCCGTTTCGAGGTGGGATTGCACACTTCAGCAACCGGTTGAGCCAGGCCCTTGCCGAAAGAGGGGATCAGGTGCGCCTGCTGACCTTTACGCGGCAATATCCGGAAGTGCTGTTCCCGGGCAAGACGCAGTTCGAGGAGGCGGACGCTTGGGAGCTGCCGGCACAGCCCGTCCGCATGATCGACAGCATCGGGCCGGGCACGTGGCGCGAGGCCGGCGAGTGGATCGCAGCGCAGCGGCCCGACGTGGTGGTGTTCGTGCACTGGCTCCCGTTCTTCGTGCCGGCCTACCTAGGCGTCATGAAAGCGATGGAAAACGCCGGCGTCACCCCGCACATTAGCCTGTTGATGCACAACGTGCTGCCGCACAAGCGTTTTCCGTTCACCCGCCCGCTCATGCGGTCGCTAGGCCGCCGCGTCGACTCGTTCGTGACGCTCTCGGACAAGGTGACGGGCGATCTGAACGATCTCTTGCCGAACGCGCCGGCTTTGACCAGCTTCCATCCGATCTACGATCACTACCAACCGCCCGTGCCGGCCTCCGACGCCCGCCGCGAGATCGGCCTCACCGAGCGCCCGACTCTGCTGTTTTTCGGATTGGTGCGGCCCTACAAGGGGCTCGATGTTTTGATCGACGCGATGCCGGGCATTCTGGAGCAGATGGACGCTCAACTCATCGTAGCCGGCGAGTTCTACGAGAACGAGGAGGAATACCGCGCCCATGTCGACCGCTTGAACCTGGGCGATCACGTCCGCTTTGACGCCGAATACATCCCGAACGAGCGTGTTCACTGGTACTTTTCGGCCGCTGACCTCGTGGTCCAGCCCTACCGGCGTGCCGTGCAGAGCGGGGTGACGCAGACAGCGTTCTACTTTGGCAAGCCGGCCGTGGTCACGAACCTCGGGGTGTTGTGCGACATGGTCCCCGACGGTGAGGCCGGCTACACCGTGCCTCCCGAGAATCCCGAACGGCTCGGCGAAGCAGTCATTCACGCCCTCCGCGCCGGCCCTGAGGCGTTCACGCCCGGCGTCGCCCGGCAGCGCGAACGGTATTCCTGGACCACGCTCGCCCGTCAGATCACTGAGTTCTGGGCGCAGCGGCAGTCCTGAACGACCGCCCTTATCGGCCTTCCCACTTGTCACCCTGCGCCGCGCGCATGAACTACGACCCCATCAAAGATCGCTTCGGCGAACTCGCAGCAAAGGCCCCAGCGGCCCAGCGCGCGCTGTACGCCGGCTTGCAGGCCGTTTTTCTGCGCAACTGGTACGTGCGCCGCGCCATCCGCGAGCTTCATGCCAGCTGGCCTAAGGACAAGCCGCTCCGGGTGTTGGATGCCGGCACCGGCTTCGGCCAGCACAGCTACTTCATCGCCAAGACATTCCCCCAGGCGGAAATCCTGGCTGTCGATGTCAAGCAGGATTACCTCGATCAGGCGCGTCGCTTTTTCGACCAGACGCCGTACAAAGACCGCATCCGCTTCGAGTGGGCCGATCTGACGCAATTCGAACGCGACGAGCAGTTCAATTTCATCCTGAGCGTCGACGTCATGGAGCACATCGAAGAGGACGTCGCCGTGTTTCAGAATTTTGCCAAGGTTCTAGCCCCGGGTGGCCACGTGGTCATCAACACGCCAAGTGACCAAGGTGGCAGCGATGTCGACGACGAAAGCGATGAGAGCTTCATCGGTGAACACGTGCGCGATGGCTACGCGCCGGCCGAGTTGGGCAGCAAGCTGCAAAGCGCCGGCCTGACACCCGTGCGGCACCACTACTCGTACGGTTCCGCCGGCTCTGCGGCGTGGCGGATGCTCGTCAAGTGGCCGATGAAGGCGCTGTCCAAGACTTTCGCCGCCTCGGTCCTCTTGCCGGTCTACTACCTCCCTGTTTTCCCAGCCGGCATGGCCCTGAACTGGCTGGACGTACGCCAGGAAAACGAGCGAGGGACCGGGTTGCTGATGGTGGCAAGGAAGGCTTGACCCGCTCAGACTGAAGACCCGCTCGCGGCAAGCTTGGCAGCCGGCTTCGCGTGGATTGTTGTGGCGCTCGGGGTGAGGACCCGTTCGGGGATAGCGTTGGCGTCCGCAGATGCGTATCAAAGTCCAGGCCCTCAGGGTGAAGACCCGCTCGCGATGAACGTCTGGCCGCTTCGCGTGGATCGACTCTGGCGCTCGGGGTGAAGACCCGCTCGCGATGACAGTCTGGCCGCTTCGCGTGGATCAACTCTGGCGCTCGGGGTGAAGACCGCTTCGCGGTGAAGATTTGCACCGTGTGAGCTATCCCTCCGGATTCAAGCTCGGCTCCAAAAAGCCTTCCCCCTTCATCCTTCCCCCTTCATCCTTCCCCCTTCATCCTTCCCCCTTCATCCTTCCCCCTTCACCCTTCATCCCCAACGCCCCACGCAAAGCGGCCCGAAAAGCCCCGCGCGAACGAGTCAACCCGTTAGAAAACCCGCTACCATCTCCGTAGTTTACCTCAGCGATCCCTAGAACCAACCCGACTGCCATGCAGACCAAGTACATCTTTGTGACCGGAGGCGTGACGTCCTCGCTTGGAAAGGGGATCATTGCCGCTTCGTTGGGCCGGCTCCTCGAAGCGCGCGGGTTGCGCGTGACGATCCAGAAATTCGACCCGTACATCAACGTCGATCCCGGGACGATGAACCCATACGAGCACGGCGAGGTGTACGTCACCGACGATGGTGCGGAGACCGACCTCGATCTCGGGCACTACGAGCGGTTCCTGGGTATCCCGATGAGCCAGGACAACAACGTGACGACGGGGCGGGTCTACTGGGAGGTCATCCAGAAGGAGCGCGCCGGCGCGTACCTCGGCAAGACGGTTCAGGTGGTGCCGCATATCATCGATGAGATCAAGCGCCGCATGACGCGCCTCGGTGAGACGGGGGCGTACGACATCGT
>JBCDHV010000534.1:0-3145 GCA_038749615.1 Bacteroidota bacterium | reverse complement strand
GGTGGGCAGACCCGCCTGAGCCAGGTGTGGGGCGCATCGGAGCATACGAGGCCGAGACGCAGGCCGATGGCGTGGCTGTGTTGCTCGATGCGGTAGAGCGGCTTCGAGCGCGCGGCTGCACACAGATTGTCGGGCCGATGGACGGGTCGACGTGGCACGCCTACCGCTTCGTCACGGACCGCACTGGCGATGCAGAAACTGAGCGGCCGGCCTTCGCAATGGAGCCGTGGCAACCGGCAGTCTATCCCCAGCATTGGGAAGCCGCCGGCTTCGCGCCCGTCGCCGAGTACGTCTCTGCGTTTGCGCCCGATCCGTCCCGGCGCGATCCCCGCCGTGCAGCTTTGGAGCGACGCGCTGCAGACGCCGGACTCCATCTCGCACCCATGGAGGATGTTGAGAGCGCACTGGCCTTCATCTACCGTGTCAGCCTCGCGAGCTTCGCGGAGAACTACCTGTACGCGCCCATCTCCGAGACCGAGTTTCGCCGGCTGTACGAGCCCGCCCTGCCACTTATCGATCCGCGCCTCGTGCTGCTCGCGCATGGACCAGACGGACCTGCCGGCTTTGCGTTCGGCTTGCCCGACGTGGCTCAGGCGCAGCGCGGTGAACCCATCGACACCTTCATCGTCAAAACGGTCGCGGTGATGCCGGCTGCGCGGGGTCTGGGCTTGGGCAGTCTGCTCACGGACAGGCTCCACGAAGCCGGCACGTTCATCGGCTACACCTCAGCCATCCACGCGCTGATGCACGCCGGCAACACCAGCCGCAAGATCAGCGAAAAGTCCGCCCACGTCTTCCGCCGCTACCACCTCTACGGTGTCGAAACATAACCCAGTTTCCAGTCTACCTCCCCCACCCACAGCGAGCCCCGCGAGCGTCCTACCCAACTATTCAACTGCATGCCCTTAGTAGCCATCGTAGGCCGGCCGAACGTCGGCAAATCCACGCTGTACAACCGTCTCGTCGAGGCCCGAGAGGCCATCGTAGACGACCAGCCGGGCGTCACGCGGGACCGTGTTTACGGTGAGGCCGAGTGGAATGGCGTCACGTTCGACGTGGTCGATACCGGCGGGTTCGTAGACGGGTCCGAAGACCGGTTCGAGGCGGCCATACGCGAGCAGGTCCAGATCGCAGTCGAGGAAGCCGACGTGATCCTGTTCGTTGTGGACACTCGCGCCGGCACGACGGAGCTCGACGACCGGGTTGCCCAGCTGCTACGCAATGCGGAAAAACCTGTGTTCGTAGCCGCCAACAAAGCTGACACGGGCGAGCTGCGCTGGAATACCGCCGAGTTTTACGGCTTTGGTCTCGGCGAGGTCTACCCGGTCAGCGCCGTCAACGGCTCCGGCACAGGCGAATTGCTCGACGATCTCGTCAAGGCCTTTCCCAGCGAACCAGACCGGCCTGAAGACGATGACCGAACGTACATCGCGTTCATTGGCCGGCCTAACGTCGGCAAATCGTCTCTCACGAACGCGCTGCTCGGGGTCGAGCGCAGCATCGTCACCGAGATCAGCGGCACGACGCGAGACGCCATCGACTCGCCGCTGGACTACAAGGATCAGGAGCTCGTGCTGGTAGACACCGCCGGCCTTCGGCGAAAGTCGCGCGTGACCGAGAACGTCGAGTTCTACTCGCTTCTCCGCACCGAACGCGCCATCGAACGCTGCGACGTGGCGGTGCTGCTGCTCGACGCCACGCTCGGCCTCGAATCGCAGGACATCAAGATCCTGAAGCGTGCCGAGCAGATGAGCAAAGGGCTCGTGATCGCGGTCAACAAGTGGGACCTCGTCGAGAAAGAAACAAACACGGCGCGGGACTACGAGCGTGTCATCAAGGAGCGGCTTCAGACCCTCGGGCACGTCCCGGTCATCTTCATCTCGGCCCTGACCAAAAAGCGCATCGAGCGTGTCCTCGATCTTGCCCTGAACGTTGCCAGTGAGCGTGGCAAGCGCGTCCCCACGAGCAAGCTCAACGATGTCATGCTCGCCGCTATCGCACGCCGGCATCCCCCGACGTATCGCGGCAATTACATCAAGATCAAGTACGTCTCCCAGGTGCGCGAGGAGCCCCCGGTGTTTGCCTTCTTCTGCAATCATCCGAAGGGCATCCAGGAGAGCTACCGGCGCTACCTCGAAAACCAACTCCGCCGCGCGTTCGGATTCGCCGGCGTCCCGGTCAAGCTGACGTTCAAAGCGAAGTCGTAGGCTCTTAGGGTGTAGTGCGTGGATGTGTGGTCTGTGGTACGTCGGTTGTTTACCGACAGCACACTACACATCTACACACCACACACCGACGCACCACGGACCCACATACTACATTTCACCATCTCGCCACGTACGGGTGTCGTATTTTTACCTGTTCGACCCCCATACCATAGGGCGAGGATGAAACGTTAGAGTTCCGTTCCCGCCGCCTCGAACGGATCCTCGGTTGGCCGACGCGCTCCAGACCTACGAACAGCTTGACACGGCCTTTCGGCACCGGAATTTCAAGCCGCTCTACTTCGTCTACGGCGAAGAGGCCTACCTGACGGAGCGCCTGCAGAGGACCCTGATCGAGCACGCCCTTCAGCCCCACGAGCGAGACTTTAACTTCGATCTCGTCTACGGAGCCGAATCCGAGGTGCAACAGGTGATGGCGCTCTGTTCAGCCTTCCCCATGATGGCCGAGCGCCGGCTGATCGTGGTACGGGACTTTGAGAAGCTAAACGGCAACGCCCGGTTTACCGAGTACGCGAAGCAGCCGAATCCCTCGGCCATCGTATTTCTCGCGTGCCGTTCGAAGCCCAACCTCTCGCAGAACCCGTATCGAGCGCTCAAGAAGCACGCAGAAAGTGCCGAATTCAAAGCGCTGTATCCCCGCCAGATGCCTGGCTGGATCAAGGGACAGGTCGAGAAGGAGGGCCGCCGGATCAAACCAGACGCCGCCCAGATGCTCGCTGAGTTGACGGGCACCGATCTACGTACGGCAGCCCTCGAAATTGAAAAATTACTGGCCTTCGCCGGCGACCGCACCACCCTTACGGGTGACGATGTGCTGGACGTCGGCGGCCATTCTAGAACACACAACGTCTTCGAACTCCAGAAGGCCATCTCCGGCCGCCGCTACGGTGCCTCGGTGACCATTATGGAACGGATGTTGC
>JBCDHV010000533.1:0-3150 GCA_038749615.1 Bacteroidota bacterium | reverse complement strand
TGGCTCCCTGCGTTCGCGTGGCATGTTGCAGGTGGGCAGGTAGCAGATGATGGAGCTTTGGAGCAATTTGGGTATACCGGAAGCGTGAAGACTACTCTCCACCTGCTACTTGCTACTCGCCACCCTGCCCCGGGTGGGCAGGTGGCTGGCGGATAGGTTGAAGGCAGCTACGAAAGACATTCGTGTCTATCTTGAACCGTTCCACCACTCTCCACTTATCTGAATGTGCCATGCGTCGTTCGCTACTCGGTCTGTTTTGCTTTGTTTTTGCTTTGCCTGCGCTCTCTCAAGCGCCGCCGGCTGACACCACCGGAGCATGGGTACAGACAGCCGTCGGCGGCCTGTCGCTGACCCAGGCTCAGTACGACAACTGGACCGGAGGCGGGGAAAACACGACCGCCTTCAAGGGGCAGATCAAATACGGAGCCGTCGGTGGCACCACGGTTCAGCAGACCCACGAGGCGGAATTTGCCTTTGGCCAATCGCGCGTCGGCGATCAAGACTGGCGGAAAGTCGACGACCTGATCCGCTACGTCTTCAAACTCGGCTATCCGCTCAACGGCAACGAAGAGTACCAACCCGTCTTCACCGTCGATGCCCGGACGCAGATCGCGAGTGGGTTCGACTACAGCACCGAAGACGACGTCCTCATTTCGAAATTCCTCGCGCCGGCCTTCATCACGGAGAGCGCCGGCTTCCAATACAAGCCGGCTCCGTGGGCCCAAGCGCGCCTCGGTCTAGCTGCCCGGCAGACGATCGTGACCGACGAAGACCTGCGCGATCCAGACAACCCAGCCTTTGAGTTCACCAACGGTTACGGCAACGATCCCGGTCAAACGCTGCGGTTCGAAGCCGGCCTCGACTTGAACGTGAGTGCTGAGCGGGAAATCTTCGAGAACGTCCTGCTCAACTCCGAGTTGTCCGTGTTCGAGTCGTTCCAGGACCTCAGCAACCCTGACATTCGCTGGAAGAACCTCTTTACCTTCGGCGTCAACCGGTACCTAAACGCCACCTTCGAGTTCGAGGCCTTCTACGACCGCGACCAATCCGAAGACCTCCAGATTCGCCAAGTCCTGTCGCTCGGGCTGTCGTACACGCTGCTTTAGTTTTGATTGGGGTGAAGGGGACAGGGATCAGGGTGAAGGGGTTTTGAGGCAGGGCATACTGGGTTCCAGGCTATGAGACTTTGGATTACGTCCGGAAATCAGACGTTGCAATCATACCTCACGCCCTCGCCCTGCCCCCTTCACCCTTTCCCCTGCTCCCTTCCCCTTGTCCCCTGCTCCCTTCACCCTTTCCCCTTCACCCTTTTCCCGAAAACAGAACAACCTCGCGCGGCTACAGTATTTTAGGGCCTTCCCGCGCCAGCGTTGATTCTGCCCACCGCATTACGCACCTGAGAGACACGTGAATTTAGACCGGCGGTCCATGTTGTTCGGGGCTGGCTTTGTGCTGGCTGGCATCCTCATCGGCGCGGTGATGACTGCGATCTTCTGGCCGGCATCTCCGAGCGTGCCGGCCAACCGGATCGTCGAATCCGTGCAGATCGGGACGGCGAGCTACACGCCACCGGCCGTCGATGCCTCGGAAGCGTACGACTTGAGCAGCACGTTCAAGGCCGTCGCCGGCACGGTGACGCCGGCCGTAGTCAGCATCACGGCGAGCGGTACGGGCGGCATCGATTTGCCCGACGACGGCTTCCATGAGTTCGATGAGGAAGACCTGCGCGATTCCTTTCAGCAGTCGAGTGCCGGCAGTGGCGTGCTCATCAGCGACCGCGGGCACATCGTCACGAACTACCACGTCATTCAGAATGCGCAGGACATCTCCGTGCTGCTCAATGACAACCGGGAGTTCGACGCGAACATCGTCGGCTACGACGTGACGACGGACCTCGCGATCATCCAAGTCCCCCCATCGACGCCGGACTTGCCGATCATAGCACTCGGCGACAGCGATCAACTCGAAGTCGGCGATTGGGTGCTGGCCATCGGCAACCCGTTCCGGCTCAACTCGACCGTTACCGCCGGCATCGTCAGTGCTCTGGGGCGCGACGTAAACATCATTGATGACGCCAACTCTGGATTCGGGGTCGAGGACTTCATCCAGACCGATGCGGCCATCAACCCGGGGAACTCGGGCGGCGCGCTGGTCAATCTCGCCGGCCAGTTGATCGGCATCAACACAGCGATTGCGACGGAGCGCGGTACGTACGAAGGCTACGGGTTTGCGGTGCCGGTCAACCTGGCGACGCACGTCGCAAACGACTTGATTGCCTACGGGGAAGTTCGCCGGGGCTATCTCGGCGTCGAGATCCAGCCGGTCGATGCACGGACGGCGCGTGCGCGGGGGCTCGAATCGGTCAGTGGTGTGCTGATCTACAACGTGGGCGACGGTGGGGCGAAACGAGCCGGCATCGAAGCGGGCGACATCATTCTCGAAGTAGACGGCCGGCCGGTGAATGCCCCCAATCAGCTGCAAAGCCGCGTCGCGCTGCATCACCCGGGCGACACGCTCAACGTCCTCGTCTGGCGAGACGGCGAGGAATTCCTCGTCAACCCCATTCTTGGTGATCTCCAGCGTGCCCGGCAGGCGACCTCCATTCCTCGCCCCGAGCTCCCAGCGCCCTCCACGGCACCGTTCGAGGAGCTGTCCGAGTGGGGCATCGGGCTGCGCGAAATCGCACCGGCTGAGGCAGAAGCGTTCGGCGTGACCGAGGGCGCTTACGTCGCCGTCATCATCGGCGGCTCGGCGGCATCGTTGTACGGCATGCCGCGCGACAGCATCGTCCGCAGCATCGACGGCGTCCCCGTACTCGAACTTCAGGACGCTCTGCGCTCGTTCGACCTTGCCTATGCCGGCCAAGAGGCTACTGTTCTCGTCGAGGTCCTCCGCCGCGACAACACCACCGCGTTCTACGAAATCCGCGTTCCGGAGATGGATTAGGCAGGGTTGTTTGGTGGGCAGGTGGGTTGTTGCGCTCCAGTGTTTGGTGTTTGGTATTTAGTGTGGGTCTTAGGAAGCAAACGTCGATGGATGAACTAGATCGGATGGCGACGAAGCAGTTCCAAGAGCGCTTGGTACAAATCCTGACGCCGATGGTTGAACCGCCACTCACACTCCTTGAGATGCAGGTAAAACGTGACCGCT
>JBCDHV010000532.1:0-3150 GCA_038749615.1 Bacteroidota bacterium | reverse complement strand
GACTGGTGGCACGGCTGGATCTCAATGGCAACGTACCGGGGAAGTCCGCGCCTACGACACGGCCGGCCGGCCCATCGAGCAGGCCGATGCACACGGCGAAGTCATGCGGTTCGGCTACGGAAGACGGGAAGGCGGATGCCCAACCACAAATGCGCCACTTGCTATTGGGTCGCTGACCTGTGTGGCCAAGGCCGGCCTGTTCCGAGCGGTGCACTACGACGAGGTCGGCCGCGTCGAGCAGATCCTGGATTCCAACGGAGCCGGCGCGACGTACGCCTACGACGAGCACGGACGCGTCGTACGTACCCACAACGCGTTGGGCCAGTTGCTCAGCGAGACGACCTATGGCCTCGGCGTGCCGTTCCGTGTATCGACGGTAGAGCAGGCCGCGCCGGCAGACGAGCGGGTCTCCCACACGTTTTACGATGGCCTCGGCCGCGTCCTCCAAACGCAAGTCCGAGAGGCCGGCAACGCCTTCACGGTCACGCACGCCGAGTACGACGCGCTGGGCCGAGTCACAGCTTCCTGGAAACCGTATCGCCATGCGACGTCCGGTCAGTTCGACTCCGCGCCGGCTCAACATCACGGCTACGGAGCCGGCACGTCGCCTTTCACGGAGACGATCTACGCCATCGACGGCACTGGCCGGCCAGGCCAGTTGATTCCTCCCCACGCAGGTGCTGCCCCCAGCCGGACGCTCCTGTACCGCGTACGCACGTTCGATGGCCATGCCTACGCGACCGTCGAATCTGCAGACGAAAACGGCCGGCTCACATGGTCGTACGTCGATGCCTTCGAGCAAGTCGTTCGGACGGTTGAGGCGGTTGGGACGCCAGACGAGGCCAGCACGTCGTTTGCGTTCGATGCGGCCGGCCGGCTGCTCAGCGTGACACCGCCGAATGGCTCGGCGTACGCTACCCGTCACCGCTACGACACGATGGGCCGGCGTATCGAAAGTACCTCACCCGACGCCGATGGAACGTGGCGGTGGCGCTACGACGCTCTCGGCCAACAACGGCTGGGCATCGACCCAAACGGAACCGTCCAGTACACTCGGTACGATGCCGTCAGTCGGGTTGTCGAGACTGGAGCCGTGACGGCCAACTTCGACGGGACAACACAGGCGCAACTCGACAATCCAGCATGGCCGGCCTCGGGTGTCTCAGACGTCCACCGATACCAGTACGACGGCTACTCGTCGGTGCTGCCGGCCCCAACAGGCGCAGATCCTAGCTTCGCTCGCGAACGCCTTACCGGTGTCGAGCACGAGGCCGGCCGAGTCAGGTACGCCTACGACGCCGAAGGCCGGCTCACCGCCGAGGATGTGTGCTTGGAGGACCTTGACGACTGCGCCGCTTTCCGCTATGCCTACGACCGACTTGGGAGCGTGACCGAACAGAGCTACACCGCCGGCGCGGATCGTCTGCATCACCACTACGCCTACGATGAAGCCGGCCGGCTCGAAACGGTTGAAACGGCTCTCGCCGACGGAGGGCTGCGTACCCGTGAAGCGTCCTATCTGTACGATGACGCCGGCCGGCTCGGGCAGCTACATCTCGGGCAAGATGCTGCCGGACATCCGATTCAGACGGTCGACTACACGTACGATCTGCGCGATTGGGTACGGTCCATCAACGACCCAGACGCGCCTGCCGACGATCTCTTTGCGTTGGAACTCGGGTACGAAAACATGGCTCCATTTGCCACGAGCCCACAACTCGACGGGGCGGTTACCTGGGCGAAATGGCGCACTTCGGGGGTGCAGAGCGCTGGGCACTTGTTGGCCGGCCCTGTGAGTGGCTACAGCTACGACTACGACGCCCGCGGACGGCTCACCTCGGCCGATTACAGCCATCAATCCAGTGCCGGCGCATGGCAAGACAATCCGAGCTTTGACGTGACGGGGGTGCGGTACGATGGTAACAGCAACCCACTCGGGTTCACGCGCCGAATGCCGGCTACTCAGGGGTTGGCAGGAAGCGTCGATATCTTTCAGGCCGCACCGGTCTACGCTCCTGGGACCAACCGGATGTGCAGCCTCGATGGATCGACCTGCCAGGCACCGGGTGCGTTCGTCTACGACGCTAACGGGAATCAGCGCATCGGCCGGCTTGGGCACACGCTCGAATACAACCGGCATAACCAGGTCATCTCAGCGCAAACGGGTGCTGGCGTATCGAGCTACGCCTACGACGTGGACGGCCGGCGCGTTGTCACTACGGCCCCAGACGGGCGCCGCACGTTCCACCTCCGCGACCACCGAGGCACCGTACGGGCCGTCTACTCGAAGCCACCGACCGGCCCAGCCGTCCTCAAACACTTCAACGTCGTTGCCGATGGCCGCATCCTCGCCCGGATAGAGCCGGCCAGCCTCTGAACAACCGGGCGTACAACCGGCCCGACAGTCCCCCAAGCCAGAGACGAATCTTGAAACCTGCTACGCGCATGTACAGCCCTTCCTATGTCCTGTCGTTATTCCTTGCCGTCCTATGCATAGGGTTGGCGGCGCAGCCGGCCGAGGCTCAGCTCGCTCCCGTGTCACCCACGGGCTTCACCACCGAGCGTACGCCCACCTTCGAGTGGACAGCTGGCCGCTCCTATCGCGAGCTCCGCGTGCTAGTGTGCTCGTCGGCTCCGTGCACGGAAAACGCCGAGGCCGACATTGCTCACATTGCGCCGCCAGCGTCGGCAACCTCGATTGTGCTGCCCGTGGGGCAGACGAACCCCATCACAGGTCAGCCGGTTCAAACGCTCGGATTGGGGGCGGTTTACTGGCGGATCGTCGGCAACAAGGCGGCATCGGGAGACGATTGGGAAAACTCGCCGCTGGGTACGTTCACGGTGGTGTCCACGACGCCCAGTCTGCTCGCTCGGTTGGATGTGGACGGGCAAGCGGTGAGCCACGGGCAGACCATCGATGTGGATCCCGGGACGGTGTCGCTCGACGCCTCGCGAAGCATCGGGGCCGGCTTCTATCGGTTTCAAGCCAATGGCCAAACCGTCCAACTGGGATACGACGCGGATGTCGATCTCCACATCGAAGAGGACGAGACCAAGACGATCCGGCTCACCGTATCGGCCGACGACCTCGAGTCGCCCGTGCATTCGCTCACGGTCACGGTGAAGGGCCGCGCGTCGGCAGGCGGTGCG
>JBCDHV010000531.1:0-3156 GCA_038749615.1 Bacteroidota bacterium | reverse complement strand
CTGGAGGTCGATTTTGTCGATTTCATGCAAGCGACCGCGAGCGGCACGTTGGACTCGGTCGACGTTTCCTTTACTCCCGGCGCTGCGGCCTGTGTGGTGATGGCGTCGGCTGGGTATCCTGGTGCGTATGAGAAGGGGAAGACGATCACAGGCGTTGAAAACGTTAGCGATGCCCTGGTCTTCGAAGCCGGCACCCGGAGAAACGGGGCAGAGTTGCAAACGAACGGCGGGCGCGTGCTGGCCGTGACGGGGCAGGGCGCATCGCTTCAGCAGGCACTCGACCGAACGTACGCCGGCATCGATGCCATTCACTTTGACGGCGCGTATGTTCGCCGGGATATCGGGCAGAAGGGCTTGTAAGTCAAAGAGCAGTAGTCACGAACCGAATTGGACGTAGCGTGCGGCGGATGTACAGCACAAGGCGAAACGCAGACCACACAGCCGAGCGCTGCTGGGCGGTTCTCCTCGCGCTGATGACCGCCGTACCGCTCCTGGCTCAGCCCGTCGAAATCTACGAGTTCACCGACGCCCGGTCGGTTTCGGCGGACCGCTTGGGGATTGTCTACGTGGTCGATGGCACGTTGAGTACGGTGACGCGGCTCACGCCGGCTGGGGCGGTGATCGATGGCCTCGGTGGGGCCGGCAGTGGCGACTACGCCTTCGACGAGCCGGTTGACATCGACCCGAGCAATGGGCTCGTGATGGCCGTCGCAGATGCCGGCAACGGCGTGGTCAAACGCTACACCAACGAGCTGCTGCACATCGAAACCCTGCCGGTGGCCGTGCCGGACATCGGCGACCGTGAACTGGCCGGCTTTCGAGGCATTCGCGTCGATGAAGGAAGCCTCGATACGTGGGTCCGCGGCCGGCCCGTTGCCGTGGCGTCGACGCTGGAGGGCGAGGTCTTCGCACTCGATGCCGACCGCGGACTGGTCCTCAAGTGGGATTCTACGCGCCGGCTCGAACGGGTCTTCGGCGGGAGTGACGCGAACGAAGGTATGCTCGTCGAGCCGGTCGCGATGGAGACGGACAACGAGGGGACGGTGTACGTGGCCGATGCCGGCACGGGGCGGGTGCATGTGTTCGACCGTTTCGGCACGTTTGCGCGCGTGATGGCGCTCGACGCCAGCGAGATCGTCAATCTTGGCTTGTACCGCGACCGGCTCCTGGTGGTACAGCCCGATGGGGTTCAGGTCTTCACACTGCAAGGCCGGCTTCTGGATACCGTGTCGGCTCCGGTCGATGCGCGGCTCGTGGATGCCGATGTCGTGCTCGGGCCGGGGGGCCGGTCTACGCTTCTGCTCCTGACCGAGCGTGCCTTGTTCGCCTACCAGCCAGAATGATGTGGGCCATCGGGCTATTGATAGGGCTCGGGCTTGGCGTCGAGGTTCGGGCCAATGCACCCGATGCCGTCCCGCAAGCGTGGGAGGTAGCCACAGATTCTGTCCGTACGGATAGCCTGCGCGCCAACGCACCGCCCTACGTGCTAACGCGGTTTCCGATGCCGGCGACGGTCGAGGTGCAAGTCGACGGAACGAAACGGCCGTTTACGTTGGAAGGGCGGACGATCGTGTTCTCGGAGGCGTTGCCAGACACCGCGCAGTGGGTGGTGGCAACGTACGAGCCGCTACCGTTCGAGTTTGCCGAGGTCTACTTCCGCCGGCGTATCGCCGAAGAAAATCCAGACTCGCTCCGGCTGAGCGGGGTCATTCTGGAAGAGCCCGAGCCGGTGGCCACGCGGCCGGATTTGTTTGGCGACACCAAGCTGGAGCGCAGTGGATCAATCACACGAGGGGTCATCGCCGGCAACAACCGGGATGTCTCGCTCGAATCCGGCTTGCGCATTCAACTAGCCGGCGAGGTCACCGATGGTGTGAACGTCCGTGCCGTGCTGACGGATGAGAACACGCCCATCCAACCCGATGGCACCACGCAGCGGCTCAGCGAATTCGACCGCGTGTTCATCCAACTCGAAGCCGATGCCGGCACGGCGACGCTTGGCGACTACGACCTGCGCTTCGCCGATTCCGAGTTTGGGGTGTTCGCTCGAAAACTCCAGGGCGCGAGCATCACGGCGAAGCTTCCGGCGGCCGGGTTTTTCTCCGGCGGTGCGGTGACGGCAGCCGGCGCGACCTCGCGAGGGATCTTTCAATCGCAGGACTTGCAAATCCTGGACGGCGTTCAAGGCCCATACCGGCTGCAGGGGAGAGAAGGCGAGCAGTTCATCATCGTCATCGCCGGCTCCGAGCGGGTGTTCGTCGATGGCATCCTGCTCACCCGGGGCGAAACGAACGATTACATCGTAGACTACTCGACCGGCGAGCTGACGTTTACTTCGCGCCGGCTCATGACCACCGAAACGCGCGTCACCGTCGAGTTCGAGTACACGGTCAACCGGTTTACCCGAACGCTTCTAGGCAGCGAGGCCTCAATCAGCTTCTTTGAGCGCGAAGCCGGCCAGCCAGGACGCTTGCGCTTCGGGGCTCGCGTGCTGCGCGAAGCAGATAGCGGCGGATTCACGGACGAACTCAGCCTCACCTCCGCCGATTCGCTGGCGCTGACCCTCGCTGGCGACGGCTTCGCGACGCGCCCCGGCGAGACGCTCGTCCCGTACGACCCGGAAGCGCGTTTCGTGCAGTACGTCCAGCAGGATACCCTCTTCGCCGGCCAGACCTTTCGCATCTTCGTGCCGGTGTCGGACACGGCGCGGGTCGACTCGGTTTTTCAGGTTCGGTTTAGCCGCGTAGGCGAAGGGCAGGGGAGCTACCGGCGCACGGGGCAGTCGCTAAACGGCATTGTGTTCGCGTGGGTCGGTCCAGGTGGGGGCGACTCGGAGCCCGTCCGCCTGCTTCCCAAGCCGAAACTGCAGCGGTTGGTCGATCTCAACGGAGCCTTCGAGGTGCTGCCAGGGCTCGAAGTGTTCGGCGAATGGGCCGAATCGGGCAACGAAATGAACCGTATGTCGCAACTGGACGCGGGTGACGATATCGGGCGGGCGTTGCTCGCCGGCATTCGGCTGACGCCGACGGAGATCGACATCGGCGGGCGAGACATCGGGACGCTGTCGGCACAGGTACGGCGGCGGACAGCCGAGACGGAGTTCGAAGCGTTTGGGCGGACGCGGGCCGTCGAGTTCAACCGCAAGTGGAACCTGAG
>JBCDHV010000530.1:0-3157 GCA_038749615.1 Bacteroidota bacterium | reverse complement strand
TTCGAGCATCACGTGCGCGAGCCGCTGAGCCAGTTGGGCCGCGACTTGAACGAGACGGTGGCTGTGGGCGCGGTGGAAGCCGAATCGCTCGTGATCGTGCAGCAGATCCCGAGCCAGCAGTTGCTCCGTGTCACCATGCCACGTGGCGAGCGTCTTCCGCTCCACGCGACGGCTGCTGGAAAAGTGCTGCTCGCCTCGACGGCCTTGCGCCGGCAACTAACGCCGCCCTTCGCACCGTTCACGCCCTACACCGTCACCGAAATCGACCGACTCGAAACCGAGCTCGACACGGTCAAGATCAACGGGTACGCGGTCGAAGACGAAGAATTTGAACTCGGGCTGTCCAGTATCGCTGTGCCCATTCGGGACGCGAACAACCTGATGATCGCTGCGCTGTCCGTCATCCTTCCCAAGGCGCGGTTTGAGAAGGACTCGATGCGTCCCGCCATCGAACGGCTCGAACAAACCGCTGACGCCATCCAAGACCTCCTATGATCTCACCACGCCTTCTCCTCATTGCCCTCGTGCTCGGCCTTGCGCCGGCCGTCGGTTCGGCGCAGCACCACGCGAGCGGAACCGTTCATCTCAACCAGAACGCCACGTACCCCGACGCGCCGAAAGTGGCCGTCGTGGTAGGCGCAAAGGGCGGTGAAGCCGCCCAAGTCGTGTCTGATCTGGACGGCCGGCTCGTCTGGGAAGGCACCGTCGAGGAGCCGGCGGACTACCACTGGTCGGGCGAGTCCGTAGGCATCGTTCGCTTCGATGACATTCAAGAGGTGGGCATGTACCGGGTCCACGTCGAAGGACTTGGGACGTCAGAAGTGATTGAGGTCCGGCCGAACGCGTTCGAGGAGGCGACGCGGCTGTCGCTGCGGGCGCTTTACCTCCAGCGCGCGAGTGTGGCATTGCCGGTCGAGTTTGCCGGCGTGTGGCAGCGGGATGCCGGCCACCCTGACGATCAGGTCATCATCCACCCATCGGCTGCCTCCGAGGGCCGGCCGGCCGGATCGACGATCTCCGCGCCGGGCGGGTGGTACGATGCTGGCGACTACAACAAGTACGTGGTGCCGGCAGCGGTGACGTCGTACTACCTGTTCGGGGCCTTGGAATCGTTTCCCAGTGCCGTCTCCGAACTCGACTTGGGCATTCCCGAGAGTGCGAACGGCGCGCCGGACATCGTTGACGAGGCCGTGTGGAATCTTCGATGGATGATGCGCATGCAGGACCCGGCCGATGGGGGACTGTACCACAAGCTGACGCACGCGTCGTTTCAGGGTTGGCTGATGCCAAAAGACGTTACTGCGCCCCGGTACGTCGTCCAGAAAACGACGAACGCTGCCCTGACGTACGCCGCTGCACTCGCTCAAGCCGCTCGGTTTCTGCCGGCCTACCCGGAGTACCAGAGCCTCGCCGATTCGTGCCTCGCCGCTGCCCGCCGGGCGTGGGCCTGGGCCGAGGCCAACCCTGCGGTCACGTACGATCAGAACGCCATGAATGCCCAGCACGACCCCGACATTTCGACGGGGCCGTATGCAGACGGCGAGTACGATGACGAGCGGGCTTGGGCCGGCGTTGAGTTGGCCCTTGCTACAGGAGACGCCACGTTCTTGGACAGCATCGATTTCACGCGTGTGTTCGACGCCCCGGTCCCGTACTGGGAAATCGACACCGGGCAGCTGGCGCTCCGCTCGCTCTACGAAGGCACCGGCCCCATCGCCAACACCTTCCGGGAGCAAGCCCTCGCAGGTTTGCGCCGGTTGGCTGATCACCAACTCGCCTTGTCCGACACGTCGGCCTACGGCATGCCCATCAACGAACGCGTTGATTTCATCTGGGGCGGCACCTCCGTCGCCAGTGCCCGAGCCGGCATCCTGTTCGATGCTGCGCAGCAGTTCGACGACCGCCGCTACGCAGAAGCCGGCTTGGACGCGCTCGACTACCTACTGGGCCGTAACCCGACGGGCTTCTCCTTCGTGACCGGGCTAGGGGAGAAAAGTCCCCACAACCCGCACCACCGCCCGACGGTTGCCGATGGCGTGGAGCCGCCGGTCCCCGGTATGCTCGTCGGCGGCCCCACCCACGCCAACGTCACCGATTGCCCGGCATACCCCTCAGAATTCCCTGCCGCTCGCTACGTGGATGCCATCTGCAGCTACTCCGCCAACGAGATCACCACCTACTGGAACGCCACGTTCTCCTACGCCACAGCCGGCGCGGAGGGTGTGTGGCGTTGAGTGGTTCGCTTCGCTCACGTGGTGAGTAGCGAGTAGACGAGTGGCGAGTGGCCTTCCGGGTTCGCTTCGCTCACGTGGCTGGTCGCGGGTGGACGCGTGGCAGGCAAACTGCGGTGGTGGAGCGAGACCGGGGCGAATAGGTCTTCGGCCGCTGTGTTTGCTCGAGGGCGAGACGTTCTGGCACCTCGGCGCTTCCGAGGGCTGAGACTTGGCAGAGACCTGTGCGACCCGCCGGTTTTCGGTTTCGCTTCGCTCACGTAACAAGTAGCGGGTAGGCGCGTGGCGGGTAGCCTGTGCGGGTGGTGCGAGAGCGGGGCGAATAGGTCTTTGGCCGCCGCGTCGACTCGAAGTCGGGACGTTCCGGCACTTCGGCGCATTCGAGCGCCGCGACTTGCCAGAGACCTGTGCGACCCGCCGGTTTCCGGTTTCGCTTCGCTCACGTGGCGGGTGGGTGGGGTTCGCTTCGCTCACGTGGCGGGTAGCGGGTGGACGCGTGGCAGGTGAGCTGTTCTGGTCGGGGAGGAGGTTGGCAAACTGGGGCGGTAGTGCGAGACCGGGGCGAATAGGTCTTTGGCCGCTGTGTTGGCACGAGGGCGGGACGCTCCGGCACCTCAGCGCTTCCGAAGGCTGCAACGTGCCAGAGACCTGTGCGACCCGAACCCCACCCAGTCTACCTCGGCTGTCGAACGAGGCGCATCTGACGCCTCTGGTTTGCTTTCAAGTTCCATTCGCAAACTGAAACGTGAAATCGGTTTAGCTTACCGGCCACCACTCACCGATTCACGTATCGAGCTACATGGTTTTCGAAGAGGCGTACCGAGGCAAAACGGTCCTGGTGACCGGGCATACTGGATTCAAAGGCTCGTGGCTGTGCGAATGGCTGCTCATGATGGGGGCCGAAGTGATCGGCTACGCATTGGAGC
>JBCDHV010000529.1:0-3165 GCA_038749615.1 Bacteroidota bacterium | reverse complement strand
GCATGGGCGAAGGGCTCACGATCGGACTCGATGCCATGGGCCGGGCGACGGTCGTCGGGACGCCGATGGCTCGCTTGCTGGGCGCTGTGTACACCCACCGGCTACCCAACACTGGTATTGGCATTCGGGTGCCGGCCGAGCGGCTACGGCACGTCGATGGGACGCCGCGCGAGGCCTTCGTCCCTCCCGTCCTGGTGGACCAACAGGCGAGCGACCGGGATGAGGCCCTCCTGAAGGCCCTCTCGTTGTTCGAGTGACCGCTCTAGGTTTACAGCACGTAGCGGAAGATGGCGACGAAATGGCACGCACTTCCCGCCATGACAAACAGGTGCCAAAGGGCATGGCTGTACGGTAGCCTCCGCCAGACGTAGAACGCGCATCCGAGCGTGTAGCACAGCCCGCCGGCCACGAGCCACAGGAAGCCAGCATACGGCAGGGCCGCGAAGAGAGGTTTTACCAGAAAAACGGCCATCCAGCCCATCCCGAGGTAGAGCAGCAACGAGCCCGCGGTAAACCGGGTACCGGCGATCAGCTTGTAGATGATGCCAAAAATCGCCACGCCCCAGATCAAGCTGAAGAACGTCCAGCCAAAGCCGTCCTGCATCAGCGAGAGCAAGAACGGCGTGTAGCTGCCGGCGATCAGCACGAAAATCGAGATGTGATCGATCAGGCAGAGGATATCTTTCAAGCCGCCTCGGCGGACAGCGTGATAGATGGTGCTTGCCCCGTATGTAAACAGCAGCGCTAGCCCAAACGTCAGCGCGCTGGCCAACCGCCAACCCGTTCCCGTTTCCAGTGCAGAACGGACCAGCAACGCCAGCCCGATCCCGCTCAGAACGAACCCGATGCCGTGGGTCAGTGCGTTGGCAAATTCTTCTGCCGGCGTTTCGTGCCGGTCAACAAACACGCGGGCGAACGCGCTACGCAATCGAGACATGGTGTAGGTGTGTGATCGTGCTCAATCGGCTCGGACGGATCAGCCCCCCTGATCCTGGGCACTCGGCACGAGGAGGTTTCGCCAGAACTGGACCTCCGAGGCCCGGTTCCGCTTCACCTGAGGCTATTCGGCTAAGCGGCGGCGGACGGAATGCAAGGCGTAGGTCGACGCGAGGGTCTTGTTCAGCAAGCGGTCCTTGGTGAGCTGGAAACGGCGCGCAAAGGCCGTGTCTTCATCGACATAAGCAAACCAGACTGTCCCGACGGGTTTCTCGGGAGTTCCTCCAGTTGGGCCGGCGATCCCGGTGGTGGCTAAACCGATTGAACTGCCGAACCGTCGGCGAACGCCTTCGGCCATCTCCAGCGCTACGGCTTCGCTGACCGCTCCCATCGTTTCCAAACTGAGCGGCCGCACGTCGAGCAGATTGACTTTGGCTTCGTTCGAGTACGCGACCACGCCCCCCAGCACGTAGCGGGAGGAACCGGGCACGTCCGTCAGCCGGTCCGAGATGAGCCCCCCCGTGCAGCTCTCCGCCAGAGCAATCGAGAGCCGACGGGCTGTGAGGAGCCGGCCCACAGCAGCTTCGAGCGTGTCGTCACCTTCTCCGTAGACGTACTTTCCGATGCGGCGATGAAGCCGGTCGATGAGCCCTAGGAGTTTATCGTTTGCGGATTCCTGGGTCTCAGCCAGGGCCGTAATTCTGAGCCGGACGCCCGTTCGGGGGCTTGGCAAATACGCGAGGCGTGTATCCGGCTGGCGAAAGGGCTCCAGGTCTCCGATTTCCCGAGCGAGCGTCGATTCGCCAACGCCCGCCGTCAAGATGGTCCGCTGAGCGATGGCGCGTCTCCCAGACCGGCCTTTGAACCGTGGCAAAATGCCTGTCTCGACGATCGCTTTCATCTCGTAGGGTACGCCGGGCATCATCACCACGACGCGGTCCTTGTGCTCGTACCAAAGCCCTGGGGCCGTCCCAATGGGATTCTCGACCACCTCGAATCCCTCGGGGACCAACGCCACGGCGCGGTTGCTCTCCGGCATGTGCCGGCCCCGCTGCTCGAACCGGCTGACGATCGTCTGCATCACGAACTCGTCGTGCTTCAGCTCTTGGCCGAAGTACTCCGCAATCGCCACCTTGGTGACATCGTCGTGCGTTGGGCCGAGCCCTCCCGTGAACAAGATCACGTCTGCGTCCGACGTCGACAGCGCCTTCTGAATCGCCGGGATCTCATCGGAGACCGTGAGCATGCGGGCCGGCTCGATCCCGATGCCGCTCAGCGTCTCCCCCAGCCATGCGGCGTTCGTATTCACCACCTGGCCGATTAGCAGTTCGTCTCCGATCGTGATGATGTCAGCGGTCATGGTGTTGCTTCGCGGGGCATGAGGTGAGCACAATGGATGGACAGTGTTGACCGGGCAGTTCAGCCTCAGGCGTCGGCGTCGAACGATTCGGACCAGGCCTTGGGATCGAGCCGCCAACGCTCCAGGCTGTCGATGGCTCCGGCCGGTAACCCTTCACCCGCACGGGCCTGATCAATCAAGACGGAAAAGCTCGTCAGGACATCGAACGCTATCCCTGCCGACGCAAACGCATCCTCGGCGCGGTCAAACCCATACGAGAAGATCGCCAGCACGGACCGGACCTCGACTCCCACGGCTTGCAGGGCCTCGGCCGCAGCGATGGACGACCCTCCCGTCGAGATCAAATCCTCGATCACAACGGCTCGCTGGCCGGCTACTACCCGTCCCTCGATCTGGTTTTCGCGGCCGTGCGCCTTGGCTTTCGAGCGGACGTACGCCATCGGCAGATCCAACGCTTCGGCCACCCAGGCAGCATGCGGAATGCCGGCCGTCGCGGTCCCGACAATGACATCCGGGAGGACACCTGCACTCCGAATCAGTTGGACGAATCCGTCCCGGATGAGACGCCTGACATCCGGATACGCGAGCGTAACTCGGTTGTCACAATAGACCGGAGACCGGAGACCAGACGCCCAGGTGAAGGGATCTGCGGGCGAAAAAGAGACTGCTTCGATGCGGAGAAGCGCGGCGGCAATCTGCTCGGCGTGTTGCGTGTTCACTGGATCCGTCCGTTCGGGTTGGCAGGGGTAGGATGTGCGAATGGCCTGCCGGCACCAAGGTACACGTCAAGGCACACGTTAAGCCGCCTGTTGAGTCCGCTTCATGAAGTACTGAATGCCCGTCCACGCCGTTAGCCCAACGACCACGAG
>JBCDHV010000528.1:0-3165 GCA_038749615.1 Bacteroidota bacterium | reverse complement strand
TTCTGCTGGCCGTGTTCAGCATTGGGGTGCTGATCTTTTTCTTCCACCACGTCCCCAGGTCCATCCTGATCTCGAACGTCGTGGCCAATATCGGCGGCGATCTCGATCGGAAAATGGAGTATCTGTTTCCTCAGGCCATTGGCGAGCCCGCCAGCGAGGTAGCTCGCCGCGAACCTGAGCCCGAATGGATGCACGCTGCATTCGTGCAAGCTGAAAAAGCCGGCTACCTCGAAAGCATAGATGAGGCCGGGTTAGTCGAAACCGCGCGGACGTGGGACGCCACGTTCCGGCTGGCGTACAGGCCTGGCGATTTCGTGAGCGCCGGCCAGCCGCTCGTCTGGGTCGTGCCGGCGGCCGTTGCCGAGCAGATGACCGGTAAGGTGCAAGACGCGTTCGTGTGGGGCAACCAGCGGACGCCGCTTCAGGACATCGTTTTTCTATTCAACGAGCTCATCGAAATCGCAGCTCGTGCTCTCTCGCCGGGCATCAACGATCCGTTCACGGCAATGACGTGTCTAGATTGGCTCGGCAACGCGCTGGTCGGCCTCCAGAACCGTACGTTTCCTGAAGCTCATAGGTACGATGCCGATGGCCACTTGCGCGTCGTGACCGAGCCTTACACGTTCGCGGGCTTTGCGGACATCGTGTTCGGCCGGCTCCGGCAGTACTTCGCAGCCGACCGCACGGCGGCGCTTCACATGCTCAAGGTCATTGCCGACGTAGGAGCCGGCACTGAAGATCCGGAGCGCCGAAACGTTCTTGCCCAACATGCAGGCCGCCTGTACGCTGCCTGCACGGCTCTGATTGTCATCGAGGAAGACCGCACGGCTCTGCTGAGCCGGTACCAGACCGTACTTGGCATCTTGAAGTCTGGCGACCGCCAACGCCGCTTGTCCGACCGCTACGGTTGGCTCGATGCCTTGGAGTGATCGCTGTCTGGAGCGTGCGCTGCGGTTTCTGAACCCGGCGGTACTGGGCCGGATGCAGTCTCCGAGCGCGCGCGGTAAAAATAGGCAAGCCGATCTGGGGAGACGCCGGCGAGATGGGCACCCCACAGAGCCATATTGACGAGTTGCTGGCGCAGTGGCCCAGAGCGTTCAAAGCGCCGAGCCGAGGTAATCACGGATTCAGGCGCGAACTCGATCCGGCCGAACTGGCGCAGCCGGCGCACGAGGTCGATGTCTTCGAGTATGGGCTGATCGGGGAATCCCCCTGCGCGGTCGAACGCGGTGCGTCTCATGAAAAGGGCTCGGTCTCCGAACGCGATGCGGTGCCACGGGATAGCTGTGACCGCGGCGTACAGGCGGTACAGCGGGCGGTCAGTATCGAACTGAAGTCTAAACAGTCCGGCAGCTACGTTTGGGTCGCGGAGCACGGAGTGGATTCGGGCGAACGCATTGGCCGGTAGCAGGGTGTCTGCATGGAGGAAGAGAAGATGAGTTCCTCTGGCCACAGCGGCCCCTGCGTTCATTTGGCGTGCTCGCCCTCGGGGAGCTTCAAGGACGCGTGCCAGCGGCTCGGCCAGTTGAGGCGTACCATCGCTAGATCCGCCGTCGGCGACGATGAGGTCCACGTCCCCATCGGAGATGTCGAGCACACGCTGGACCGTCTGGGCGATGCGCTCAGCCTCGTTGAGTGTGGGAATGACGACGGAGAGCAGGGCCACGGAACGTATGGGATGAGTCGGGAGGGGATCTACCCAACGGGGGCCCAAAACGCCAGTTTCATGCAGAAGACGGAGCCACCGGCTTTCAGAAACTCGCTCGTCTCGATGCTCTTCACGGTAAACCCGGCTGCTTCGACTGCCCGCTGCGAGACGGGGCACTCTGTGGGCATGAGTACGTGGGTACCATCCGGGCAGTGACTGTTGCAGGCGAACGCATGCCGGGCTTCGGGTTCAGGAGCTTCGAGGACACGCTCGAACAGGGCATGGATGAGCGCGAGGCCAGATTCGTCGAAGGCACCTGGATAAATCAGGATTGTCCGTTCATCCAGTGCACAGAAGCATGTGTCGAGATGGTAAAAGTCGGGGTCATCCAGGCGGAGAGCAAGGACGGGTACGTCGAGCAGCCGGCTTACGTGGCTATACACCTCGGGATGGGTCCGGAAGCCGTAGCCGCCCCAGAGCAGCCGCCGGCCGGGGTACCAGATTGCATCTCCCATTCCTTCGAGCGATCCGTCGATGCCCTCCGGTAGTGGGCAGCGTTCCAACCCGAGGGCTGCCAAGGTCTGCCCGACGTGCTCTACTTCCCCTCGCCGCTGCGGTGCGGCCATGCGGCTCAAAACCGCACCCGGATGGTTCGAGCCTGGACGGTCAGGGTAGGGAAGCGTCTGATTGGCGCAGAAGACCAGATCCGGGTGTCCTTCGAGAGCCGGCACCACCTCCACCTGTTGCCCAATGCTTTCAAAGGCCATCTTGAGGGCCTGCCATTGCGCCTGTGCAGCCATCGTATTCACCGCCCCAACGTGGCCGGCCATATGCGGATTGATCACGTACTCGACCGCGAAATGCGCAGGGGAGGCCATCAGAATCCGGTTCGGCTCTGGCAATTCAGGAAGCGCTTCCAGGGAAAAGTCGAGTTGATCCAGCGAAGAAATGACCACGGATTCGTCGGTTGGCTGTCGGTTGGGCTGTGGGGCGCGAGAGCATACAAAAAGGCCGAACGGCCTGCGCAGAAAAACCGCGCAAGCCGTTCGGCCTTTTTCAACTTTAGGGCTGGCGTTTAGCTAAAACAGGGCGAGATCCTGCCCAACCACAGCGAGCAACGCGAGCGTCCCGCTGAACCAATTACCGTGCCTCGTTGAGGGTGTCCAGCATGGATTGGCTGACGAACACGTCGATATCGACTCGGCCGTTGCCAGCACTGACTTCGACGGCGTCGAGCAGCGCGAGGGCTTCGGCATCGAGGTCGGGCTGGGACTTGATGCCGGCCAGGGCACCTTTGATCAGGTCGGCCACGTCGTCGGCACTCGCGTCAGGAGCCGTGATGAGCCGGGTGTTCACATCGACACCGTTACGTTCGAAGCCCGTTGCAGCCACGACGTCTTCGATGAGTCGAGAGAAGTCTGGGGCATCAGAAGGCAGTCCTTCGAGTGTGGCAAAGGCGTTGTTGGCGACCACCCAAGCGCCTTCTGGGTGAGCGACTTGGTCGATGAGGTCCAGCA
>JBCDHV010000527.1:0-3177 GCA_038749615.1 Bacteroidota bacterium | reverse complement strand
CCCCCTCCCCCAACCCCCCCCCGGTGGCCCCCGGGCGGCCGGGGGCGGCGGGGGGCGGCCCCCCGGCGGGGCCCCCACCCCCGGAACACGCCGCAGTTCGTACCCATCCAGAGCCCGCCGGCATCCCAGGTCAACGCATGCACGCTCGTCGCTGGCACGTCGAGATGCTGCCACGTGGCACCGGCGTCTCCGCTCACGAAAACAGGGGTTCGGTAGCCGGCCGTTGCGATGCGCGGGCCAGAGGCCGCCACGGCGTACAGCGGCTCGCCAGGAAGTATGGGCGACCACTCGGCCCCACCGTCGGTGCTATGCCAGAGACCTTGCCCATCGGTTGCTACCCAGACCTCACCGCCGGAAACAGCAACCTTGCGGACCGGCCTGCCGGCCAGGCCCGCAGGCCTCCACCCATCCCCAGCTTTTGCGAACAACCCCATCTCTGTACCGACCCAGATCTGGTCATCCGGACCCCGGCCGATCCACGTGCAGAACGATCCGCTAACGGGTGGCAACCCGTCGCCGATGAACCGCCAGGTGTCGCCGGAATCAGGGCTCTTCCACGGCCCGTGCGCAGTGGCTGCATGGACCGTTGAGCCTTCTACGTGCAGGCTCAGCACTTCGGTGATCCGCCAGTCCGTTGTGACACGCCACGAAATGCCTTCGTCTCTCGACCGCAACACGCCGTTGCCGGCTCCGATGAACCAGCCGGCGTCGCTTACGGCCAAATCGAACGCCCGGACGTTGGTCCATCCGAGATGCGACCAGTCTCCAGCCGCTCCCCGAAAGACACCGGAGGGCGCGTTCGCCTCACCCACGACGTAGCCGGCTGATTCCAGAACGGCACACAGCATACCAGCTCAGAAACCGTTTTGACGTTCAGCGAGAAACCATTTCGACCTGCCCGATCTCGTGCCACACACCGCACGGCCCGCCTTTGCCCGTGTGCTCCATCGCCACCTCAGTCCCGTCTGCGCGCAAGGCTGGATGGTAGAACTCGGGCAGCTTCGTGGCGCGCTCGGTGACGTAGTGGCCGATGAGCGCCCGCCGGAACCGATCCGCAGTATCGTTCGGGTAGCTGCCGTGGACGATCTGGCCGCCAAAGAACAACACGTCGCCCGGTTGCATGCGGACGGGGACTGCTTCAGTGCCCTCGGGAATGCGCACCGTTTCACCGGTGAAGCTCTGCGTGGTATCAGCCTGTTCGATGCAGAGAATCGGCAGGTCCTGGGTCTTGGGGACGACGCGGAGACAGCCATTGGCTTCGTCGACTTCATCGAGCGCCATCCACGCCGCGATACATCCGCCTGGCTTGGCTTGTAGGTAGAATTGATCTTGATGCAAGGCTTGCCCGCGTGCGCCAGGTGGCTTGAAGTACAGCATCGTCTGGACGCCCAGCATGGGCTCACCCAGGAGCGTTTCGAGAATCGACACGATACGTTCGTCGAGCATCCAGTCGCGGCTGGCCTCGTCCCAGCGGTGCATGTGGATCAGGCGCGGGTAGCGGACCAACGGGTCGTCCGAATCGGTGTTGATGCCGGCGAAATCGCCCGGGTAGGTGCCGGTCTCGCGCAGATGCATGAAGTGATCGCGGTACCACGTGGCTTCTTCTTGATCGAAGAGCCCGCGAGCGACTACGTAGCCTTCTCGGTTGAACTCAGCCAACAGGTGCGAAAGATCTCTGGTAGATTCCATGATGAAATGCGGTTAGATGTGACTGGTACAGCGTGTAGGTTCGTGATCTCTGCCGGATCAAAAGCCGGCCACGATCCGCCCTTCTTGGCGGGCGCGCTCGGCTGCGAAAACAGTGAGATGCGAACGGAGGGTTTCTTGGGGGCCGGTCAGGATGGCGTCCTCATCACCCCGGGTGAAGGCGTCAACCACGCGCTCCATCATCCGGTAGTCGCCGCAGTGATGGCCCTTGAGCGCCGTGTCCGGCTCGTCTTCGACCCATTCGTCGATGTAGGTGTCCGTCATAAAATCGAAGCGCTGGATCAGCGTGTCGGACTTGCGCACATCGACGTACAGATCGCCCCGGGTGCCGTGGATGCGGGTCTTGCGCCCGCCGGCTCGGTTGAAGGCCGTCATCGTGAAACTGGCCGTCGACCCGCCGGCGTACTGGAGATTGACGACCTGATGATCGACCACGTCGTTGTCGCAGCGGTAGACGCAGCGGCCGTACGGGCCTTCCCGTAGCGCCACTTCCATCGTCTCGATGGTCGGTTCCGGCGTCAACACGGTGTACGGCCAATCGGTAGCGCCAGCGGCGACGGGTTCGAGGTAGATTTTGATGGCCGAGTAGGGGCATCGACGCTCGACCGTGCAATCGAGGCAGCGGTCGGCGGCTCCGTTGGGCTCTTCGGAGCGCTTGAAATGGTACAGCCCGCCAAACGACGACACCTGTGCCGGCGGCTGGCCGATGACGTACTGGAGCCAGTCGAGATCGTGGCACGACTTGGTCATCAGCATGAACGACGACGTGTCTTCGCGTCCCCAATTGCCGCGCACGAAGGAATGTGCCTGGTGCCAGTACCCGACCGGCTCGAAGTGCTGCACGTTGACGACCTCGCCGATCACGCCCGACTGCACCAGCTCCACCACGCGCTGCGTGTAGGCTGTGTACCGGTAGACGTGGCAAACCGCCATCAGCACGCCGGCGTCTTCGACGGCCTGCACGATCCGCCGGCAATCGGCCTCGTTGGTCGCCATCGGCTTTTCGAGCAGGATGTGATAGCCGGCGGCAGCAAAGCCCTCGGCCATGTCGGCATGAAACCGGTCGGGCGCAGCGATCACCACGGCGTCAGCCACTTTGGGCCGGCGCAGCAGTTCGCGCCAATCGGCTACGGCATGCTCGGCCTGGTGGAGCGCGGCCAGAACGGCCCGGTGGTGCGCCCGAGGCTCAGCGACCGCCGTCACCCGCGCCTGGTCCGGATGCTCCAGGGCGTAGCCGGCGTACGTGGCTCCCCGGTTTCCGGCTCCGATGATGGCAAGGGTGAGCATGTCGGATGAATGGTATCGCTCACCAAGCCGGCGAGCTAGCCTTTTGTTTCAAATAAAAAACGCCATTTCACTACTTAAACGTATACATTTGTGCGGCTCTTCGCAACTCTCTTCACTTCATTCCCGGAACCGCTTTTCATGTCTGCTTCTCCCCTGCTCTCTTGCACTGGTATTTCGCTGAGT
>JBCDHV010000526.1:0-3184 GCA_038749615.1 Bacteroidota bacterium | reverse complement strand
CGGCTGCAACGGCGGTTCGGGAAGCGGACAGATCTCGACGTGGCTAGGCGGCTACACGCCGGACATTGTGCTTGTCCATCTAGGCACGAACGACGTGATTCAGTGTCAATCCATCAGCAGTTCGGTCAGCGAGCTGAAGCAGCTCATCGATGTCCTTCGGAGCGACAACCCGCGCGTGACGGTCCTGCTCGCCAAAGTCATCCCGATGACGCGGTCGTTTCCGTGTGGCTCGGACAACAGCGATCTGACGGCGCTCAACAACCAGATGGCCGGCATCGCTTCGGACAAGAGCACGGCGCAATCGCCCGTTCAGGTCGTCGATCTGAACACGGGTTTCAACGCCGGCACTGACACCTACGATGGCATCCACCCGAACACTTCGGGTGAGCAGAAGATGGCCAACGGCTGGTACGCGGCCCTCCAGCCGATTCTGAACAACCGGGTCAGCCTTGATCTCGACATGGTGCTCGCCGCCGCGTTCTCGGGCGGCCAGATGACCAACACGCTCAACACGAGCAGCCTCCTCCCGCTCTCGCATCCCTACACGGATAGCAAGTATGCCGGCACTGACCGCTTTGTCGCCGCGGCGGAGACGGTCCCGAGCGGATGGTTCGGGAGCCGGACGGACCTCGTCGATTGGGTGGTGGTTCAGCTCAAGAGCAGCGTCTTTTCGGCTCCGGTGGCGTCGCGGGCAGCGTTCGTGAAACGAGACGGGACGGTCGTTGATCTCGACGGTGAGTCGCCCGTCGCGTTCACTGCTGCGCCCGGGACGTACTATGTGGCCGTGGCGCACCGAAATCATCTGCCGGCCGTCAGCGCAACCCTGGTGGACCTGTCGTCTGGATCAGGCGCGTACGATTTCACCACCGCCAGCGCCTTCGGCACGAACGCCCTCACCACCGTCGGTGGACAGCTCGCCCTATGGGCCGGCGATGCCGATGGCGATACAGGCGTCAACGCTCGAGACGCGATCTACATCCAGGCCCGGCTCGGCAGCGGCTACTCCGACAGTGACCTTGACCTCAACGGCTCGGCTTCCGTCTCGGACCTCACGCTCATCTGGCCCGGCTCGAACGGCCGCCCCTCTGGCATCCCCAGGACCGCGACGAAGGTGGAGTTGGAGCGGATGAAGTAGGTTAGGGTTGCGAGCCGGTGCGACCGTAGCGTTGAATCAAAATCTTGTACGTTCAACCGTGGCAGCGTCCGGTAGAGCCGTTGCATGCAACGGCTCTGCGGAGTTGGCGAAGATATCGAACGAATCGCCATTCGGGGTTTTCTGTTCGTCCAACGGCACTCATACATCGTGATCCAAAATGAACCGTCGATCGTTTTTTGCTGCTGCTGCGTTGCCGGCCCTTGTGGCATGGCCCAAACGGCAGACGGCTCGGGACGTCGTGAAGCCTCAGCGGCTGCGTGAAGGCCAAACGGTCGGCGTGATCAGCCCGGCCGGCGTCACGTACAGCTCCGAGACGTTGGACGTCATGGAAGAACGGCTGGACGCGCTCGGGCTCAAGATGAAGGCTGGGCAGCACGTCATGAGCCGGCGAGGCTACCTAGCCGGCACAGACGAACAGCGAGCGGCCGACGTAAACGCCATGTTCGCCGATAGCAGCGTCGATGCGATTCTCTGCCTCCGGGGCGGGTGGGGCTGTGCCCGGCTCCTTCCGCTCGTCGACTACGATGCAGCCCGCGCCAACCCAAAGATCCTCTTCGGCTACAGCGATGTGACGGCCTTGCTGCTCGGATTGTACGCGCAAGCCGGCCTCGTCGGCTTCCACGGCCCGACCGGCGTGTCGACCTACAACGCGTTCACCGTCGATTATCTGCGCCGCGTCTTGTTCGAGGCCGAGGCCGTACGGTTCGAAAACCCATCCGTCGTCGGTGATGAACTCGCCCAGACAGACGACCGCATCCGCACGATCACGCCAGGCACGGCCACAGGCCGGCTCGTGGGGGGCAACCTCACGGTGCTCTCCGCCCTCGTCGGCTCGGCCTATCTGCCGGACTTCACGGGGCACGTTCTCTTTCTGGAAGACATCGGCGAAGACGTGTACCGTATCGACCGGATGATGACGCAACTGGCGCTCGCCGGCATCCTGGGGCAACTCGCCGGCTTCGTGTTCGGCAAGTGCACCCGGTGTGGGGCCGATTCAGGAGGGTACGGAAGCCTCACGTTCGAGGAAGTCCTGCACGATCACCTCTCCCCGCTCGGCATTCCGGCGTACTCCGGTGCCATGATTGGCCACATCGAAGACAAGTTCACCGTGCCCGTCGGCATCTCGGCGCGAATCTCCGCTGAAGCTGGCACGCTGACGCTGCTGGAGCCGGCAGTTGTGTAGGCGCGTTCGGCGGTAGTCTGTTTCCTGGCAACGAGTTAGGTGCTCGCGCGCGAATCGCTCGTCAGGAACGACAAACCCATGGCTTGGCCGGACCCAAACCCTTGAGACCCCGTTAGTCTACGGTATGCTTGTTCTTCCGGTAGCGCTTCCGAGCGCTTTAACCGGCACCACCAAGGCCATCAATGGCTCCTCCACACTCAAGCATACGGCCCTTCCCAGCCCGCTCTTCCCCTTCCGCCCTCCGCTGTATGTCTAAGCTTTTCATTTATCTATCTCCATGGATTCAAGTCTCTTTGTCCTTCCGTTTACAACACTCAAAAAGGACGATGTCCCACGCGTAGGGGGCAAAAATGCATCGCTCGGCGAGATGATCGGGGCCCTAGCCGAGAACGGCATTCGGGTGCCCGATGGCTTCGCCGTCACTACTGATGCCTACAACGCCTTTATCGCACACAACGGCCTGGAGACGATCATCAAGGCCCACTTGCAACGCCGCGCCGATGGGGACGCCACCCTCCAAGAAGCCGGCGCTGCCATCCGCACAGCCATTCTGGGCGGCACACTGCCCAAAGACTTGGAAACGGTCATCCGCGAGTCGTACCGCGCGCTCTCGAAGCAGTACGGAATGAAGGAGGCGGACGTGGCCGTGCGCTCCTCGGCGACGGCCGAGGATCTGCCGGGCGCAAGCTTTGCCGGCCAACAGGAGACCTTCCTGGGCATCCGCGGTGAGGACGGCGTGCTAGATTCGGTCCGCCGCTGTTTCGCCTCGCTGTTTACGGACCGGTCGATTGTCTACCGGGAATCGAGCGGGTTTGGCCATCTCGATGTGGCGCTCTCGGTGGGCG
>JBCDHV010000525.1:0-3192 GCA_038749615.1 Bacteroidota bacterium | reverse complement strand
GGCGTGTCAGGTCAGGCCGTGGATCACAGCGTGGCGGAGGGCTTCGGTGACTTCGTGTACTGGGGGCTCCCAGTCACCTTCGGTATGTTGGCGGAACACACGAAGCGTTGGGTACCAAAGGCTCCGGCCGTCCCGCTCGATCCAGCGCCAACATCCGCGCGTCGGGAGGAGCATCCAGACCGGCTTGCCGAGGGCCGCAGCCACGTGGGCGACGGACGTATCATTGGTTATGATCAGGTCGAGGTTGACCATCAGGGCAGCGGTATCGTCGTAGCTCTTGACGAAGCGCCCGAGATCGGTCAGGGGAGCCGGCGCGGTCCAGTCGCCGAGCTGGTCGCGCCCGTGCTCGATCTGGATCGAGAAGAACCGAGCGCCCGGCACCGACCCCAGCGGATTGAGCGTCTTGAGGGGCACGGCGCGGGGCCGGCCGGCGACGTTGTTCCGGTTGCCTTCCCAGTTCAGGCCCACCTTCAGCCCGGGCGTGCCGGCCAGTAGGTTGCGCCAGCGCGCGGTGCGGTCGGCTTCGGCGAACAGGTACGGCGTGCGGTCGGGCACGGTGTCGACGTTGGTCGCGAAGACCGCCGGCAAACTGGCAACGGGAATCACGAGGTCGACGCCGGCAGGAATGATGTGCCGAGGCACGGCGCAGTCGACGCCCGGGCACGTAGCCAGGAGGTTGACCAGCGTTTCGGCACCTTGCGCCACGACGGTCCCGCCTCGGCGCTTTGCGAGCGCGGCGTAGCGGACGAATTGTACTTGATCACCCAAGCCTTGCTCGGCCAGGATCAGCAAGGTCTTGCCGTCGAACGGCTCGCCGGCCCAGCGAGGAAGCTTGAGTTCGGGGGCGTACGACTCGCGCGATTTCAGCCGCCACTCGTAGTGAGGCCAAGCGCGGTCCAGCCGGCGCGCGTTCTGCAGCGCCTCGAAGGCCAGGAGCCGAAGATTCACGTTCTCTGGCAGGATCGAGACAGCCTTTTCGAAGGCACCCGCCGCCGCATCGAACTGGCCGGCAGCGCGCAGGGCATGGCCCAGGTTCATGTGGGCCTCAGCGTTGCCGGGAACGCGAGCGGTCAATTCGGTGAACGTCTGGGCCGCCGCATCGAACTGCTCTCGGTCGTAGGCCGTGAGCCCGAGATTCATGCGGGCCTTCGCGTGGTCGGGGTCCAGCTCGAGTGTCCGCTGATACGCCTGTTCGGCGGCATCGAACGCATCGAGATCGCGGTAGACGTTGCCGAGGTTGTAGTACAGCGGTGCCCTGTGCGGCGCGGCGGTGCAGGCGGCTTCAAGCAGGCCGGCAGCTTCGGTGAGCCGGCCCTGGCCTTTCAGCGCTAGCGCCAGATTCGCCGACCATGAGGTCTTCGGATGGTCCTGTTGCAACAGGGCACGAAAGACCTGTTCAGCGGCTTCGAAGTCTTTTTGCTTGAGCAAGTGCCGGCCGCGCTCAGACGTCACCGGCAATCCGGTTGGGGTCAGCATAGCGGTGCCGGTTGTACGTGATGGTCACGTGTCGATACAGAGGGTGAGGGGGAGAGGGTGGTGTCGGGCTCACGCTCCAGCCAAGCCTTCAGCGTGCGGAAGGCAAAGAGCTCGTCGTTGAGGTTGAAGCCGAGCTTGTTGCAGAGCAGGTGGAGACTGTGCGTGACGTAGAAATCGGGTTCGGAAAGCTCCTGGGTCATGCGCCTCAACAGAGACGCCATGTGCTGCACGGCTTGGTCCTGTTGCAGCTTCACGATGCTGGGCGCCGAGCGCAGGCTCGTCAGCAGCCGGACGGCTTCGGCGGGATCTGCTTCGAGCGAGGCCTGCCAGTCGGGATCGTCGAGTGAGCCGGCGGGGAGGTGCTTGCGCAGCCAGTAGTCGGCAAACTGGACGCTCTCTTCGATGCGCCGGCCGAGTTCGGCCTTCGTGGGGGCGACGCGCTGCAGCAGCGTGATCAGCGTGGCCAGCAACCCGACGTACCGCGCCTGCCGGCGCTCCAGCGATACGCTCAGCAGCCGCATCGTGAGGTAAGACGACTGCTCGTTCAGCAATTCTGAATACAGCGTCTCGGCGTTCTCGCCGAAGTAGTGCTCGTCCCGGACGTAGCGCACCGGCCAGAGGTAGCTGGCCGACGGGTCGGGGCCGGGCGAGGCGTGCTGCCGGACTGGCACCGACGCGTCCCAGTCGCGAAGCGAAGCCGACAAGGCCTCGGCGATGCGGGCGTCCGTTGCTTCCTCCTGAATCCGAAAACGGAGCCGGAGTTGAAGGCCGTTCTCGAAGTAGCGGATGAAGAAGAAGCGGCGGACGCTGCCCTCGTCAAGCAATTCGATGACCGTGGGCCAGAGGCTACGGGCGAGGTACGGATCGGGGTCGACAGGCACCTGCACGTACCAGCTCGTCCAGAAGGAGCGGGTCAGGGCGCGGGGGGCGAAGTCAGGGCGCATGACGAGTCGGGTTGCAGGGTGAATGAGTGCGTTAGAGTTCGAGCATGAGTTCGGCGACGTGGCCGTGGCCATCGAAGCGCAGCAAGTGCTCGGGGCTTGGATCCATCGGTTCGAAGCGGATCCAACCCGTCGCGCCGGCCGCATCGCGTACGAGACTGGCCAGGCTGAGCGGATGCTCGAAATCGACGTAGCGAGGCTTGTAGGGCCGGGCTGGATCGGCACCGATGGCGTAATAGGCGTGCCGGCCAAGCTCGAAGCGCTCGTTGGCCCAGTCGCGCAGCCGGAGGGCGTACGTGAAGGCGCTTTCGTTGCCATGCGCGCTAGGCAGGTCGCTGGCCGGCACAGCCCACGCCTCGCGGCGCAGGACGAGGTGCTGGTAGCGGGCGCCAGGGTAGTAGCGCAGCAGCTGGCCTTTCTTGAGGGTCTGCTCCTGGACCGGCGCAGCCATCGTGAAGGGATTCGAGAACGTATCTGGTTGGCCGGCGAGTAGCAGCTTGTAGGCCGGCGGCAGCTGCCACACGAGGCCGCAGCCGTGGAACCGCACGCGCACGCGCCGGCCCGTGGCCGTGTGCTCGAACTGGAGCGGTGGCGCGTCGCCGACGATCACGGTCAGCTCTTCCGGGCGCATCCAGTGTTCGAAGCGGGTGGCGTAGCGGTCGTCGAGCCCGGTGCCCGTCTGGGCAATGCGCTCGCCGGCATTCAGGTTGGTGCCGAGGATGTCGTAGAGCTGGACGGTCCACAGGCTCTCGTCGGTTTCGGGCGTGCAGCGTGT
>JBCDHV010000524.1:0-3194 GCA_038749615.1 Bacteroidota bacterium | reverse complement strand
GGCGATTTCATCAGCGAGGAGGAGGCCAACCGCATCAGGCACCGTCTCCTTGCGCGGCCATTTCATCGCCGGCCGTGCGGAACGTGTGAGCGATGACATCGAGTTGGCGCACGAACTCCCGCTTGTCGTACTTCGGGTTGGGGAGAAAGAGCATGCCGTCGATCATGTAGATGCGCTGCTGGGCCTCGTCGTAGAACGTGTAGTTCACGAAGGGACCGCCTCCACCGATGGGTACGGTACGCCCTTCGATCTCGCCGACCATGTGCCACAGCCCTCGGGTTTCGTAGCCGAAGCGCCCCAGGAAGTTGACGTTCTCCGATTGCAGCGGCCGGCGGTTGTCGATCGTGGCGTAGCCCATCACGTTGCCCTGGACGTACTCTTCGGTGAGCGCGTTTCGCGTTTCCTGTATCCAGGTGGGGGAGATGAGGCTCGGGTCCGCATTGTCGATGTAGTGCACGAACACACTGCGCCAGTTTTCCGGCTGGAGCACGCGGCGAAGCCAGACGAAATCGGTCGTGTCTGTCGGGACGAGATAATCGTGCTGGACGTTGAGGGCGAAGCCGTGTTTGCCCATCATGGACTCTTCGACGCTCGTCTGCCGCCGGCGCTTGAACATCTCGCGTTCAGTGTTTTGACGGATCTGCGTCGTGAAGGCGTCCTGGATTTGCCCTTTGGCGTTGTAGATCCGGCTGGCCAGACTTGCCGGGTTGGGCCCGACGGCGTAGACGACGACTTGGTTCTGGTACCAGAGGTCATCGCGCTGAACGACGACGTTGCGGCCGTTCTCGACGGCTTCGGTGGCGGCGGAGTCGAGCGAGGCGGCCAAGAACCGCCCCACGCTCGTGTCTTCGCCGAGCACCCCAGCGATGAGCACATACTTGCGCTTTTTGATGATCGTGTCGAGCGAGCGGCTGTTCAGGTTCGTGCGCTGGACCTGAAACAGCGGTTCGGGGCGCGGGAGCGTCAGGACGTTCTCAGCGAGCACTTCCCGGACGGCATCGCCGACGGGGCCGCCCCAGGTCGTCGAATCCACCACGACGGTGATCTCGCCCTCAGGCCCGAGCGCATCCGGCCGGCGGTCGACCGAGTCGTCCCCGCATCCGGAGAGCATGAGAAAGAACGCGATGAGACAGACGTAATGTCGCATGGAAGAAAGGAGATTGGGTTCAGTCAGGACGGAGCGAGAGCCAGTCAAACGACGGCATGGCCCGTCTTCAATTCACGGACGAACGCCTTGACTGCCTCTAGACGATCGGCCATAGGAGCGGGGTGAACGGCATCCCAGATCGACTCGATCCGGTTCAGGAGGGCAGAGCCAACGATGAAGCCGTCCGTTTCTACACTTAGTTGCGCGGCATCGTCATGGTTGCGGATGCCGAAGCCCACCAGCAGTCGGTTGTCTTGGACCAGCGCGCGAGCGCGGCGAAGGTAGGCGGTGACCGCGTTAATGCCGCCCAAATCAGCTCCAGTGAGACCCGTCACAGACACCGCATAGACGAATCCGGTAGCAAGATCATCGATGGCGCGGATGCGTTCGTCGGTGGAATTTGGGGCGATCAGGTAGACGACATCGAGGCCGGCCTTGGCTGCTTCGGCACTGAGGAGGCCAGCTTCACCCGGAGGTAAGTCCGGCAAAATCAAGCCATCTACGCCCGAAGACACGGCCTCTGCGCAGAAGTTGCTGATGCCGTACCGCAGTACCGGGTTGATGTAGCCCATGAGCAGGACGGGCGTTTCCGACGTCTCACGGAACCGCCGTACGGTTTCAAAGCTGTCTTCGAGCCGAACGCCGTGACTCAGTGCCCGGGCGCTCGACCGTTGGATGGGCAGACCTTCGCCGAGCGGATCGGAAAAGGGCATGCCCAACTCGATGAAGTCCGCGCCGGCTTCGTCGATTGCGTGAAGGAGGGGGAGCGTGGAGTCCGGATCGGGAAATCCGTTCGTCAAAAAGAGGCCCATCGATTTGGTGCCGGCAGCGGCATTCGCATCGAGGACGGCACGGAGTCTGGACGGCATGGGGGCAACAAGGATGAGCGTGAAAGGGAACGTATTGGGAAGCTGCCTGTGAGGCGCTTGTGAGAAAGAAACGATCCGAGAACCGATCGGCTCCGGCGAAATACGATCTCCCGAAATTCCGAACACAAGCACGACCACTCAAAACACGAAAGATGCGCGTCCGTTTCGCACCGAGCCCAACCGGCTACCTCCATATCGGAGGCCTCCGCACGGCCTTGTACAACTACCTGTTCGCCCGAAAGCACGGCGGCACCTTCGTCCTGCGGATCGAGGATACGGATCGCGAGCGCTTCGTCGAGGATGCGGAGGCGGACATTCTGGCAATGCTGGACTGGGCCGGCCTCAGCATCGACGAGGGGCCGGACACCGGCGGTGCAGCTGGGCCCTACCGGCAATCTGAGCGCGCAGAGCTCTACCAGGCCCACGTGCAGCAGCTGATCGACGCGGGGCTCGCGTACCACGCCTTCGACTCCAAGGACGCGCTCGATGCGATGCGCGAGCGTACGGGCCAAGGCTACAACGCCCAGACGCGGCAAGAGATGGAGAATGCCCTAACGCTGGACGCCGACGAGGTGCAGCGCCGGATCGATGCCGGCGACTCGTACGTCGTGCGACTCAAGGTAACGCCGGGCGAGAGCGTCAGGTTTGAAGATCACGTCCGAGGTGAGGTCGAGTTCTCGACGGACGATATCGACGATCAGGTGCTCCTGAAGTCCGATGGCTTGCCCACGTACCACCTCGCCAACGTCGTCGACGATCATCACATGGGGATCACGCACGTGATTCGCGGCGAAGAGTGGCTGCCCTCGACGCCCAAACATATCCTGCTCTACGAGGCCTTCGGGTGGACGCCGCCCGGCATGGCCCACCTGCCGCTCATCCTGAGCCCGAACGGCGGCAAGCTCTCCAAACGCAAGGCCGACAAAATGGGCATCCCGGTCTCTGTCCGGCAGTATGTGGACGCCGGCTACGAAGCGCCAGCGCTCGTCAACTTCCTGGCGATGCTCGGCTGGAGCCCAGGTGGCGATTCAGCCTATGCCGACCGAGAAACGTTCACACTCGACGAACTCGTCGATGCCTTTCACGTCAGCGAGATCGGGCAATCCGGGGCTAAGTTCGATCTCGACAAGCTCGACTGGTACAACGCCAACACAATCCGCGAACTGACCCCGGCCGGC
>JBCDHV010000523.1:0-3220 GCA_038749615.1 Bacteroidota bacterium | reverse complement strand
CCAAGATGCGCCAGGTTTGCGCGTAGGGGCACGAGGCAACCGCGGATGAACCGCCAGTGCCGGCTGCTGAAGTCTTCGGCGTGCTGAACCGAGGGCTCGGCGATGTAGAGTGGCAACACGGGCTCCCCTGTGGCAGCCGCATCAGCAAGCGGCTGATGGTCCCGCACGCGCAGGTCTCGTTTGTACCAGACGATCTGGACCGCCATGTCGTTCAGGTAGTTCTTCTGTTGAGTGCTGGTCTGTACGGTGACAGCAATCTGTACGGTGCCAGCACAAGGTGATTCCACGCCGGCTGTTAGAATGCCGAGGTTGTGTTGAACCAACACCCGCGCCGGCTGTAGGTTCGTAGTCCACCTCTGCGACATTCCTCCACCACGTCCATCTCACGCCATGCGCTATTTCCCCCTTCTCGTTCTCTTCGCGTTCGGTTGTGCCGAGGCGCCGCAAGACGCCTCAACTCCCGGCTCCGCCACCGAGCAAGCCCCAACAACCCCCGTCGCGCTCACCGGCAATCCGATGCACGTTGACACCGACCTCCCGCTGGAGCAGATCGTGTTGCCGGAAGGGTTCGAGATCTCGGTGTATGCGGATGACTTGCCCAATGCTCGGTCGCTTCGCCTGACGGAAAACGGGACGCTGTTCGTGAGCACGCGCCGCGACGGCCGGGTCTACGCGGTCGTTGGCGACACCCCGGAGACGCGCCGGACGTACACGATCGCGGCAGACCTCAACATGCCCAACGGCTTGGCCTTTCGCGACGGCTCGTTGTACGTGGCCGAGGTGAGCCGGCTGCTCCGGTATGACAACATCGAGAGCCAACTCGCCGATCCGCCGGCCCCCGTAGTGGTCTATGAAGATCTCCCCACAGACACGCACCACGGCTGGAAGTACATCGATTTTGGGCCTGACGGTAAGCTGTACGTCCCAGTCGGTGCACCGTGCAACGTGTGTGACCGCGAAGAGCCCTACGCGACGTTGATGCGCATGAACGCCGACGGGACGGACCGCGAGATCGTGGCCTACGGCGTCCGAAACACGGTCGGGTTCAACTGGCACCCAGAAAACGGAGACCTCTACTTCACGGACAACGGCCGCGACCTCATGGGCGACGACCTGCCGCCCTGTGAGTTCAACCGCGTGACAGAAATCGGGCAACACTACGGTTATCCCTACGTCCACGGCAGCGACATTTTGGACCCTGAGTTCGGCCAGGGACGTGACCCCGAAGCCTACGTCGAGCCGATCCAGAATCTCGGCCCCCACGTTGCCCCGTTGGGCTTCGAGTTCTACAACGGCGCTCAGTTTCCAGAGACGTACAAAGGCCACGCGTTGATCGCCGAGCACGGCTCGTGGAACCGCTCCAAGAAAATCGGCTACCGGGTCATGCTAGTCGGTATGGACGAGGCCGGCAATGCGACGTCCTACGAGCCTTTCGCGGAAGGCTGGCTGCAAGGACAGGAAGACTGGGGCCGCCCTGTGGACTTAGAGCATCTCCCCGATGGCTCCGTGCTCGTTTCTGACGACAAGGCCGGCGTCGTGTACCGAATTGCCTACACGGGCTGAATGATCAGGTGGTTTGGCGGTCCTCAGTGAGGCGCGGCCAAACCACCTTTGCCTAGTTGCCCCGCTGCGTGATCCGAGCTAGCCTAAGCTCCTTCCATCGTTTCGTCCGGGAGCTCACGGTTGGCCTTGATAATCTTGCTCAGGCCAACAATCGTGAGAATGACGGCTACCACCCAGATGTCGAAGTATTGAAAGGCAAGGGCCAGAAGAATCAGCCCGAATCCATCTCGGATGCGTTCGTGAGGGCCTTTTTGTTGATTCATCGAGCAGCACATAGCGGTCTCTGTTTGGTGCTGCTTCCCTACGGATTATGCCGCCAAAATGTTACGCGCTCGGCCGGCCTCGACGTGCTTTTTCGTTCCTCCCTGCACGCTCTTTGCACCTTGGCTATTGCGTCGCCTACGGCAGGTCGAGCGTGACGGCGATGGGGCAGTGATCTGAGAGGTCGTACGCGGCCATGTCAGCGTCCGAGAACAGTATTTGTTCGAACGAATTCCCTACCAGCCATTGGGTAGAGAGCCTGTCGAGCAGAATGTGGTCGATGTAGACCGGGAAGCGGCTGTTTTCGCACTGGGACGTCAGGCCCTCAGTGACGCGCGTGAGGTCTGCGTTTGGTGGCTCGGCATCATCGATCTCTGGATAGAACTCGTCGCCGTCGGCGTCGAACCGGCGGTTGAAGTCGCCCAGAACGAGGAAGGGCGTCTCTTCAGCAGCTCTCGCGTCGATCCATTCTTCGAGAACGGGGACCTGCCGGCTCAGCTTGTCGCAGTCGTCCGAGTCAAAGTCGAGCGGCCGGTCAAAGCAGCGGGATTTTAGGTGAACGGATAGCATCCGAATGCGCTGCCCCTGGGTTTCCACGGTGATGTCTACGCCATGACGAAGACCACCCGACACGTTTAAGTCGTCGAGGTCTTCGTTCTGCACGACCTGCAGCTCTTTCCGAACGGCAAAGCCGGTATTCATCACGCTGTTGCGGGTCTCGAAGTAGAAGTCGTACACCTCCGGATCGAACACACGAGCGGCGGCTTCTGGCCCGTCGACTTCCTGTAGCGCGACCACGTCGGCAGAAAGTTCTTTCGCGTAGCACGACAGGACCGAATAGTCGGCAGGCTCTCGTGGTAGCGATCCCTCTCCGTCCTCATCGCGAAGGTTCTGGATGTTCCAGGCGGCCACCTTCAGGTTGGGGGCGTCGGTGAACACCTCTTGGCAGGCTGGCAGCTGAGCCACAGGCTGTGGTTCCTCTTCGGCCGGCGGTGCCGCCGTATCACAGCCGACACAACCGGCAAGCAAAAACGAGAGAGCAACGAGCCCTCGGGAAAGCGAGTTCATGGGCATGTGTGGGGGGTCAAGTGCTAGCGGCTTGGTCTAAAGAAGAGACCAGTTCAGCGAGATCGGAATCGAGGCGGACGCGAATGGCCAGGGCGTGCGCCGGCAGGTTTTCAGCCTCGGCAAACCGGATGATGTCCTGCCCGGTCTGGGCCAGCCGCTTGGCGGAGTAGGAAATAATGGACTGCCGGCGGACGAAGTCATCGACGCCTAGCGCCGAGGCATAGCGAGCCGTGCCTCCCGTTGGCAGGACGTGATTTGGGCCGGCGAAGTAGTCGCCCACCGGTTCGCTCGAATACGGCCCGAGGAAGATCGCGCCGGCATGGCGGAT
>JBCDHV010000522.1:0-3223 GCA_038749615.1 Bacteroidota bacterium | reverse complement strand
TCGGCCCACATGCTGATCATCCCGGGCTCGACTCGCTGCGAACGGCGCGGATGTATCCCGACTTCACCGAGGTGGGGCTTTTGCTCGACGGGTTTCCTGACGCCTCGTTCACGCTTCCAGATTCGCTCTCGTGGTACGAGAATTACGGAACAGCCGGCGTCGAGGCTATGCTGAATGGACTGCTCGCCTTTGCCCGGGATGCCGATTTTTGGGGATTCTTTCAGCGGCACGAAGCTGATTACAGCCGCTGGGCCTCAGGCGCTGAGACGAGCCTCAGAGCCGGCGGCTCTCTGGATGCCATCGACGCGTTCTTTCGGTATGGTGAGAACCGTGCGCGTCCAACGCTCGTGGTGCTGATGGAGCCGCTGAACGGATGGGGCGCTCATGCCGTCACAGTGCCGGCGTTGCTTGGCAACGTCGGTGGAGCCGGCACCGTGGCTTATCAGGCCGGCCCAGCCTACGGCGGGCGCCGGCTACCTGATGCCGATTTGTCATTCGCCCGAGACAACGGCGCCCTCGCGTGGCATGAGGCGGCACACCACTATCTGATCGATCCGCTGGATGCTCACCTTGAGGCGATTGCGGGGCTAGAGCGTCTGTTCGACGCAGAAAATCCTGATCTGAAGCGGCAGAACATCAGCACGTGGGACTATGCGTTCGAGGAAAACCTTGTGCGTGCCATCGTCGTGGTGCTGACAGGAGCAGAGCGGGGAGAAGAGGCTTTCACCCGCAGAATCCAGCAGCAGGAAGCCCGAGGGTTCGCGTACGTCGGCACACTCGCCCATCTCATCCGAGATGAATACGTGGCCAACGCTGCGCAATACGCTACGTTCGCCGACTTCATGCCGGTCATCCTGTCGCACATGGGCAGCCTGGAGTAGTGCTCATATTCCAGCTCTTGCACAACCTACGCTCGCTTCACGACTGATTCGGGCAACTTCGTGTAGGCACCCCCGTTGCAGCGTGTCTTGACCCACGCACGCGGCACATCCACGCGATGCGGGACCACCGAACACGAACACGTCCTCATGCGCGTACATCGCACCGAAGCGATCCTATCCGGCTCCGACGCCTCGGGGGATGGCCGTCTACTGATCGACGGTCTACCCTTCGACTGCGGCGAGCACGTCGATGTCATCATCATATCGAGCCGGCAGACCGCGGAGGAAGAAACAGCCCTGCACGGAAGCGTGCGCCGCTACGATGATCCGTTCGAGCCTGCTGCACCGCTCAACGAGTGGGAGGCCGCGTGATTGTATTCGACACGCACACGTGGGTCCGCTGGGCTGAAGGCGGCGCGCACCTCACGGCAGCTCAGCGCGAAGCCATAGAAGACGCTGGTCAACTCGGCGTAAGTGTAATCTCCGTCTGGGAAGTCGCAAAACTCGCGGCATCAGGCCGGCTCGAACTCGACCGCCCGGCACACGACTGGATCAAGGACGCGCTCAGGCGTCCCCGGCTGATCCTCGTACCGTTGACGCCTGAAATGGCCGCCGAATCCGCTGCCCTTCCTGGCACGCCCCCAACCGATCCGGCCGATCAAATCATCGCTGCTACCGCACGGGTGTTGGAGGCCCGGCTCCTCACGTCAGACAGCAAACTTGAGGCGTACCCTCATGTTGAGACTGTAGTGTAGGTCTTAGATTTCCCTGGATGCATCGCCCCCAGAAAGGGTGAAAAGGCAGGCTCCACTCAAAGCGCGTATTTTCCGGACTACGGTACGCCAGCACGCAAAGACGATTATGGAACTCAAACGCTCTGCCAAGCCCACGGCGCACGAACTGCTGTTCGGAGATCTCTGGACGTACGCGCCGGCACCAGAAACGACGCCGGTCTCGTTCGAGAGCCGGTACGGCCACTTCATCAACGGGCGCTTCGTTGAGGGCAACCGGTACTTCAAGACGCTGAACCCGGCGACGGAAGAGCCGCTTGCCGAGGTGGCCGAAGCCGATGCTGAAACGGTCGACCAGGCTGTGCAAGCGGCGCGGAAGGCCTACGACAAGGTGTGGCGCAAGACGACGCCGGCCGAGCGCACGCGCTACGTGTATGCCATTGGGCGGGCGATCCAGGAGAAGGCGCGCGAACTGGCCATCATCGAAACGATGGACAACGGCAAGCCGATCAAGGAGAGCCGCGATGTCGACATTCCGCTGGCGGCTGCGCACTTTCTCTACTACGCCGGCTGGGCAGACAAATTGCCGTACGCCTTTCCCGGCGCGAAGTCGGTTGCGCCCATCGGGGTGGCGGGCCAGGTGATCCCGTGGAATTTTCCGCTGTTGATGATGGCGTGGAAACTTGCGCCGGCCCTAGCCTCAGGCAACACAGTGGTCATCAAGCCGGCGGAAACGACGCCGCTGACGGCCATGAAAATGGCAGAAATCCTCCAGGAAGTTGGGTTGCCAGACGGCGTTGTGAACATTGTCAACGGAGCCGGCAAGACGGGGGCTGCTCTCGTCAACCACGGTGATGTCGACAAAATCGCCTTCACGGGTTCGACTGAGGTGGGCAAGCTCATCCAGCGCAACCTCGCTGGGACCACGAAGCGGCTCACACTCGAACTCGGCGGTAAGGGCGCCAACATTGTGTTCGACGACGCCCCGCTCGATCAAGCCGTTGAGGGGATCGTGGATGGCATTTTCTTTAACCAGGGCCACGTGTGCTGCGCCGGCTCCCGCGTGCTCGTCCAAGAAAGCATTGCCGACGAACTGATCGCCAAGCTGCGCCGCCGGCTCGAAACGCTGCGCGTGGGCGATCCGCTTGACAAGAACACGGACGTCGGGGCTATCAACTCGAAGATGCAGCTCGACAAAATCCGCGACCTTGTGGCCAGTGGCTTGGATGAAGGCGCTACGATCTTCCAGCCGGCGTGCGACCTCCCCGAGCGCGGTTATTTCTTCTGCCCGACCGTCTTCACAGATGTCGCTCAATCGAACCGGATTGCCCAGGAAGAAATCTTCGGCCCGGTGCTCAGCGTCATGACGTTCCGCACCCCGTCCGAGGCTATTCAAAAGGCGAACAACACACCGTACGGACTCTCGGCCGGCGTCTGGAGCGACAAGGGGAGCAAGCTCTTCAAGATTGCCGGCGCAATGCGGACCGGCGTCGTCTGGGGCAACACCTTCAACAAGTTCGACCCAGCCAGCCCGTTCGGTGGCTACAAAGAGAGCGGCTTCGGCCGAGAAGGCGGCGTTCAAGGCCTAGCTCCCTACGTCCAGATCACCTA
>JBCDHV010000521.1:0-3247 GCA_038749615.1 Bacteroidota bacterium | reverse complement strand
TAACCGTCCGAGATCGGCCGGCTCGTCGATGTCCTCGACGATCTGACGCGCAATCCGGTTCAGCGTCCGGTCGAGATCCTGCGCGTCCATCAGCTGGGCTTTGATGGTGGACTCGTTCATGCCGGCAAGATATTGCCGGGGACGGTGTGTTGCGGTTGGGGTTTTAGAAACTGCTTTGATTTTCAGTTTGGAACACACCAAGGGTCGTTGAGAACAGTCTCCCGGGTTTGGATGCCCGTTTTCCGTGGAGATCAAAACAGGATGGCCGAACCGGGCGTTACCGCTGTATTCTCCGCGTTTCTTGCCCGTTTCCCCTGCCCCAACCCACCGTGGCGTCTCCCACCGACCGTTCGACCCCCTCTGCCCAGCAACCTGGTACGCCCAGGTTCCTGGACCCGCAGGCCGTCGGGCAGCTCAAGAATATGGAGTTGCGGGCCCGGTTGATCGTCGAGGGCTTCATCACGGGGCTGCACAAAAGCCCGTACCACGGCTTCTCGGTCGAGTTTGCCGAGCACCGGCCCTACAACGCCGGCGACGAGTTTCGGCACATCGACTGGAAGGTCTATGGCAAGACCAACCGCTTCTACCTCAAGCAGTACGAGGAAGAGACGAACCTCCGGCACTACGTCGTGCTCGACACCTCGGCATCCATGCGGTATGGATCGCCGGGGCGGCTGACGAAGCTGGAGTACGCGGCCTACCTCGCCGGCGCGCTGCACTTTCTGATGATCCGGCAGCGCGATGTCTCTGGCCTGATGGCGTTCGACGAGCGCGTGCACACGATCATGAACCCGCGCAGCACGCAGGGCTATCTCCGCGCGCTGCTCGCCAAGCTAGACCACCTCGTCACGGCAGAGCCCGAGCGGCCCCGCACGAGTGCCGCTGCGGCCTTGCACGAAGTGGCCGAGCGGATCGCCCGCCGGTCGTTGGTGGTAGTGCTGACGGACCTGTTCGAGAACGTAGCCGAACACGACGAACTACTCCGCGCGCTCAAACACCTGCGCCACCGCAAGCACGAAGTCCTCGTCTTCCACATTCTCGAGAGCGAGACCGAGCGCCGGTTCCAGTTTCCCGACGTCCCAATGCGGTTTCGAGACCTGGAAACGGGCGAGGAAATGACGCTCCATCCGGCTCAACTCAAGGCCGATTACCAGGCGGCCGTCCAAGCCTTCAGCGAACGCTTCCGCCGAAGCTGCCAAGAGTTCAACATCGACTTCATCGAACTCGACACCGCCGAAAATTACAGCCGCGCGCTGCTCAGCTACCTGACCAAGCGAAAGCGGCTCATTTAGAGCAGGCGATACCGGAGTTACCAGCCGGCTGCCCCCTTCCCACCTTCCACTCCCCATGTACGCTTTCCACGTGAACCCTCTACGCTTGACTGTCGCCCTGGCTGGCCTGCTCGCCTTGTCCGCAGGGCCTGCCTTTGCTCAGACAGCCGCCCAAACCACAACCCAGACGCCCTCTGTCCTGGACGCCCCCGAACTGGTGCAACAATTCCAGGAAACCATCACCCCAGACGACCTGCGCGCGCATCTCTACCTGTTCGCTGACGATCTCTTCGAAGGCAGGGAAACCACGACCCGAGGGCAAAAGCTGGCTGCGGCCTACCTCGCCTCGCAGTACATGAAGCTCGGCCTGGAGCCCAAGGGCACCGTGAGTGAAGACGCCGGCCCGCTCGCCACGTTCTACCAGCCGTTCACGGTGTACGGTCGGGCATTCAAGGGCGCGACGCTCATGATGGGTGGTGAAACCGTCAGCACCTTCGCCCCCGAAGAGCAAACAGGGAACGCCTACCTCACCTTTGGCAACCGGGCTGAGGTATCGGCCCCGGTCGTGTTCGGCGGCTTCGGAATGGCCAATGAGACCTACGACGATTTTGCCGCAATGGCCGAAGCCGGCATCGACTACGAGGACAAGTGGCTCATGATGCTCAGCGGCTCCCTCGCCGATCTCACGGACGCGAGCTCTGATCGAAATAAGATCCGCACGCTCTTCCGGCGAGGCCTCCCGAAAGGCATGCTGATCGTTGCCGGCCCGGATGCGGACGTGCCGGCCGCCACAGCGCGGGCCTTGACAGGGCAAACGAGCGGCGTCGGCTCGCTGAGCCTCGAAGAACCGGGCGGTGGATTTGCCTTCCCGCCGGTGTACGTCATCTCCCCTGACCTCGCCGATCAAATCCTGAGCGCCGGCGGCCGTTCGCTCGACGACACCCGCGACGCACTTGTCAGCACCATGCAACCGGTTGTGTTCGAAGTAGGGGCAGAGGCCACACTGAGCAGTTCGCTCACGTACGAGACCCGTGCGATGGAGACGGAAAACGTCATCGCCTACCTCGAAGGCTCCGATGCAGAGCTGAAAGACGAAGTCGTGGTCCTGACATCGCACTACGACCACATCGGCATTGACCTGACGCGGGAAGGCGACCAGATCAACAACGGCGCTGACGATGACGGCTCCGGCACGGTCTCCCTCATCGAAATTGCCGAGGCCTTCGTCGAGGCCAAGAAGGCCGGCTACGGCCCGCGCCGCTCGATCCTGTTCATGAACGTCTCCGGCGAAGAAAAAGGCCTGCTCGGCTCAGCCTACTACGCTGATCAGGAGCCGATGCTGCCCCTCGAGCAGACGGTCGCGAACCTCAACATCGACATGATCGGCCGGTTCGACCCGAGCCACCCGACGAAGAGCGAGAACTACGTCTACATCATCGGCTCGAACCTGATCTCGCAAGAGCTGCACGACCTGAACGCCCAGGTCAACACGCTCACGGGCGTGGACATCGAACTCGACGAGCGGTTCAACTCGAAGGACGACCCGAACCAGTTTTACCGCCGCTCCGATCACTGGAACTTCGGCAAGCACAACATCCCGTTCATCTTCTACTTCACCGGCACCCACGAAGACTACCATCAGCCCGGCGACGAGGCACACAAGGTCGAATACGACCGTATGGCCCGCATCGCCCGCCTGATCTTTGCCACCGCGTGGCAAGTCGCCAACCAAGACGAACGCCCTGCCGTCAGCGGCACGGGGTTTAACTAAGGTTGGGTTGGGCGCTCGCGTTGCTCGCTGTGGGTGGGCAGTTGGGCGGGTTTGCCTAACCGATGAACTAGAATCTATCGAAATGAGAGTAGCGCCCCGGCGATACGCCGGGGGGGGTGGGTGATTTGGGGTTGGGGCCAAGTTGCGAGGGAGAATTGGGGCCAAACCCCGCCACCAAAAACCACCAACACAAAAAGGCCCGCGG
>JBCDHV010000520.1:0-3252 GCA_038749615.1 Bacteroidota bacterium | reverse complement strand
GGGACAGGATAGAAATCGAAGGCAAGTCTGAAGTGGTCTGAACCCCCCCTTTCTTCCTTAATCCTGTATCCTTGACCCTTCACCCTTTACCCTCCTTGCATCCTTCCCCCTTCCCTCACCAACGCGAAGGCGTCAGTCAACCCGGCGGGTGTCGACGTAGAAGTCTTGATCTACGCGGACGAACGTGGCCGGCACGGTTTGCCACGCGGCGGTCGGGTCGAGGCGTGTGGGGCCGGCGTCGGTGAGCTGTACGTCGAGGGGCATGTCGAATTGATCGACGGTGTTGGTCCAGCGGTACCAGAGCGTGGGGCCGGCGAGGCGGTACTCGAAGACGGGAATCTGTGTGGTCGTCAGGTACTGCTCGAACACTTTGTCGAGCGCAATCCCTGCGGTTGAGCTCATGTAGCGCTGCACGTCCAGGCCGGTGACGGTTTTCTTGCCGAACGTCTCGTTGAGGCCTCGCAGGATGGCGCGCCATTGGTCGTCATCGGCGATGATGTGCCGGATGGTGTGCAGCATGTTGCCGCCTTTGTAGTACATGTCCCCCGAGCCGCGCTGGTTGACGCCATAAGGACCCACGATGGGCTTGTCGTTTTGCACGTTCGCACGGGTGCCGATGACGTAGGCCGCGCCGGCATCCCGGCCTTGCTGGCACTCGGTGAAGAGGTTCTCGGAGTAGTTCGTGAACGACTCATGGACCCACATGTCGGCGATGTCATCCGTCGAGATGTTATTGCCGAACCACTCGTGGCCGGCTTCGTGAATCACGATGAAGTCCCACAGGAGTCCATGCCCCGTGCCGGACAAATCGCGGCCCCGGTAGCCGTTCTGGTATTCATTTCCGTAAGCAATCGCGCTCTGATGCTCCATACCGAGGTGGGGCGTTTCAACGAGGGTGTAGCCGTCCTCGTACCACGGAAACGGCCCGAACCAGTGCTCGAAACAGGCCAGCATGGGCTTTGAAATGTCGAACTGCCGGCGGGCGCGCGCCTCGTTGTAGTCGAGCGGATAGTAGTCGAGCGTCAGCGGGCCCGACTCGCCGGCGAAGGTGTCCTCGATGTGGGCGTAGTGGCCGATGTTGAGCGAGATGTTGTAGTTGTTGATCGGGTTGGTGACGGCCCAGACGTAGGCCGTGCGGGCGTTCCCCTGAGCATCTGAATGGTCGGTTTGCTGCCGGAGCCGGCCGTTCGAGACGGCGGTGAGCGAGGCGGGGACCGAGACGGCCACGCGTTGGCTATCCGGTTCATCGGCCTGGGTGTCTTTGAGCGGCCACCACGCACTCGCGCCGAGCCCCTGCACGGCCGTCGCGATCCACGGCCGGCCGAGGCTGTCTTGGCCCCACACGAACCCGCCGTCCCACGGTGCTCTCGGGGCGACGCGGGGCTTGCCAGAGAAATACGCCGTCACATGCTCCATAGAACCCGCCTCCTGCGCTTTGGCCATCTCCACGAAGTGCGCGTTCCCCACGGATTGCACCTGAAGCCGCCGTCCATCCTGGACCACGCTGTCCAGCCGCATCGGGTGTTGGAGATCGAGTTGCATCGTCTCGGCGGGGTCGAGCACGGCATAGGTGATCGTGGTTGTGCCGGTTATCGTGCTGTCGGCGGGGAAGACATCGACGGAAAGGTCGTAATGCACCACGTCCCACCACGCCCGCTGCGGTGTGATCGACCCCCGGAGCGTGTCGGCTTGGGTGAACGGCTGGGCGAACGCGCTCGGCGACAGGAAGAGCAAGAGGCAGAGTAAGCGGAAGAGCATCGGGGAGAAGACCACGGTCGGAAACGGATTCAGAGGCGGAAAACACGACATATTAGCCGCAAAACACAATTTAACTCTGTTAACGTCTAAACCACTTTTTCACTTCGGAATCGACTTTTGATATATTCGCCGGCACCGCTTCCAGGAAAGATGCCACCAGCTGGAATGCGCGGGACTTCCCAACTCTCTCCCACGTCCACCTCCCACCAACCTCCACTCATGAACTTGATTCGACGCACAGGCGCTTGGCTTGCCTGTCTCATTTTGCTGCCGGCGTTCGCCTTTGCGCAGCAAGGCACGGTATCCGGAACCGTCACTGACGCACTCACGGGCGACCCGTTGCCCGGGGCCAACGTCATTCTGACCGAGCCCGGCGGAACCACATCTTCCCTTGGTGCTGCCACAGACTTCGATGGCAACTACACCGTCGCGAACGTGCCGGCTGGCTCGTACGATCTCATTGCTCGGTTCATCGGGTACAACGAAAGCCGGCAGCCTGTGACCGTGACGGCTGGCCAGACCGTGACCATCAACGTCGCGCTCGATGAGCAGGGGGTAGGGCTGAACACGGTCGTTGTGACGGCTTCCCGGCAGCAGGAGAAGGTGCTCGACGCGCCGGCTGCCATTTCGGTGCTTTCGGCACGCGACGTTGAAGAGCAGGGCACGACGTCTGCTGCTGGCGTTCTTCGGAACGTGACCGGGCTCGACGCCTCGCAGACCGGGGCAGACCGGGTCGAGATTGCCTTGCGCGGGTTCAACAACGCCTTCTCTGGCGCGGCCTTCACGCTCGTCGATTACCGGCAAGCCTCGATTGCTTCGCTCGGCGTCAACTCGTACAACGCGATGCCGATTTCGAACATCGACATCGACCGCGTCGAAGTCGTGCGCGGCCCGGGCTCGGCGCTCTACGGAGCCGGCGTGGACTCAGGTGTGATCCACTTCATCACGAAAGGTCCATTCTCCTCGCCCGGGACGACCGTCTCGGTCTACGGTGGCCAGCGCTCGATGGCCGGCGTCAACTTCCGGCATGCCGGCGTCGTCAACGAAAACCTCGGCTACAAAGTGACGGGGACGTTCGCACAGGTCGACGACTGGGAACTTGACCCAAGCGATCCCGAAGACGCCGTTCAACTCAGTTCAGATGCTGTTGCTCGGGACTACGCAGCCGATAAGTTCAACCTCGGTGGCCAACTCGAATTCCGGCCGGATCCCGCTACGAGCCTCGTCCTCAACGGCGGCTACTCGCAGTCGACGAACATCTACCTCTCCGGCATCGGGACGCTTCAGGGCGACGAGTTCGGCTACTCGTACGGGCAGGTCCGCCTGCAGTCGGGTGGCCTCTTCGCTCAGGCATTCCTGAACATGAACAACGCCGGCAACAGCTTCGTCTACGGCACGGGCGAGGCCGTCGTTGACAACTCGACGCTCTTCAACGCCCAGGCGCAGTACGACATGGAGCTGTTCGAGGGCCGGAACCGCCTGATCTTCGGAGCC
>JBCDHV010000519.1:0-3286 GCA_038749615.1 Bacteroidota bacterium | reverse complement strand
CAGGAAACCGGTGGCGCCAAGGCCTACGCGGATTCCCTCATCGATCTCGTCACCAGCATCGCAGATTCGGCACCCGAGAAATTCGCCATCGCTACGTCGACGGCAGACGTACTGACGCATTTCGCCGAGGGGAAAATCTCGCTGCCGATGGGCATGGAAAACGGAGCACCTATCGAAGACGACCTCGCCAACGTCAAGTACTTCCGCGACCGAGGCATCCGCTACATCACCCTATCGCACAGCCGCGACAACCTGATTAGCGACAGCTCCTACGATACCACCGGCACCTGGGGTGGCCTCAGCCCCTTCGGCAAAGACGTGGTCCGCGAGATGAACCGCGTGGGCATCATCGTGGACATCTCGCACATCTCGGACCATGCGTTTTTCGATGTCATGGACCTGACCGATGTCCCCGTCATCGCCTCGCATTCATCGGCCCGGCACTTCACTCCCGAGTTCGAACGCAACATGAGCGACGACATGATCCGCCGGCTCGGCGAAGAGGGCGGTGTCATCATGATCAACTTTGGCTCCACGTTCATCGACGGCGACATCCGGAAAAAATCGACCTACGCGCGCCGGGCCATCATGCAATACATGGAGCAAAACCCGAACCTGACAGACAGCCTACGCCAAGCCTACATCGACGAGTGGCGCGCCAAATTTCCGCAGGTGTATGCCGACGTCACCGATGTAGTCGACCACATCGACCATGTCGTGTCGATCGCCGGTGTTGACCATGTCGGCTTCGGATCAGACTACGACGGTGTAGGAGATACGCTACCCACTGGACTCAAAGACGTGGCTGCCTTCCCGAACCTGATTTACCACCTCCTCCAGCGCGGATATACGGACGAGGACATCGCCAAGATGGCCGGCGGGAACGCACTGAGGGTTTGGAAGGCCGTCGAAGAAGCGGCAGAGATCTAGAGGCTGGCACAGGAGCCGGATCGGAAAGGAATGGTTGTTGCCCGGCTGTTCGGGCACAAGCCGTTTCCATCTACTACTTCAGAGTCTCATGCGTTACCTCTCGCTTTTCCTTCTGCTGCTCGCCGGCCCAGCCTTTGCGCAACCGGCCTCCACAGACCAGCGCACCATCACTGTCACAGGTGAAGGCCGCTCCAGTCTACCGCCCGACCAAGCCCTCGCCCGGTTCAGCATCGTGACTTCCAGTCAAGATCCGGAATCTGGCCGGCAAGCGAATGCCGAGACGGCCAGCACCGTCTTGAACGCTCTTCGGGAGCTCGGTATCGCAGACGCCGACCTCCGGCTCGAACAGCTCCGGCTTGGGCCCAAGCGCGAGTACGACGCAGCAAAGCAACAGTGGAACGACGTTGGGTTCGAGACTACGCGCACGCTGGTCGTGACCGTCCGCGACATCGATGACCTGCCAGGGGCCGTGGCGAGTGTGGTGTCGAACGGAGGCAACCGGCTCGAAGGCGTCCGCTATGTGCTGGACAACCCTGCGCAAGGTCAAGCCGTTGCGCTCATCGAAGCGGTGGCAGATGCCCGTGCAAAAGCCGAGTTGATGGCCGGTGCCCTGGGTGCAGAGGTCGGAGTTGCCTTGACCGTCCGGGAGGGCACCGTTGCGACGCCAAGGCCGCAAACCGTCCTGGAAGCTCGCGCGCTCAGCGACGCCTCGGCAGTGCCTGAAGCGTACGCCCCGGGCCAACTCGACGTGCGGGCCTCGGTCACGGTGACCTTCGCGCTTCGGTAAGACGGCCTTTCTGTATCCTTTTAGGCGGTCAGCTGGATAGGTATCTGGGCTGGCCGCCTATTTTTGTGTCTGAATCGCGCAGCGAGCATTACCTTGAAGCTGCACGTCCTTTGCCGGCTTCCATAGCGCCGGCCTCTCACCTATCTCCCGACTTGTGCGCTCCAAACCGCTTGCTCCAGTTCGTATTTCCGTTCTCCTTCTCCTGACGTTCTGGTTGTCCGCCCCGGCGCACGCCCACGGTGACGATCCCAACCGGGTGCAAGCCTGGGTCGATTCCGTGATGAGCGAGATGACGCTCGAAGAAAAGGTCGCCCACCTGTTCGTGACGCAGGCCCGAGGCGAATTTGCTAGCTCGGACGATCCGGGATATCGCCGGCTGGTCGATCTCGTCGAGAACTTTGGCATCGGCGGCGTGATCTTTTCGACCGGCACCCTTTTCGGCCAAGCGGTACTTACCAACGACCTGCAGCGCCGAGCAGAAATTCCGCTCGTCATCTCGCAAGACATGGAATGGGGCGTCGGGATGCGCATCCCGGAGACGTCGACTTTCCCGCGAGCTATGGCCGTTGGTGCAACGCGAGATCCCGATTTGGCCTATGAGATGGGGCGCGTCGTTGCGCAGGAGGCGCGGGCGCTGGGCGTGCACATCAACTACGCTCCCGTTGCCGATGTCAACAACAATCCATTCAATCCCATCATCAACGTCCGGGCATACGCCGAAGACCCGAATCTCGTGACAAACATCGCAGCCGCCTACACCCGAGGTATGCAGGACGGTGGGCTCCTGGCCACGGCCAAGCATTTCCCCGGCCACGGCGACACCGCGACCGATAGCCACGCCGACTTGCCCGTCCTCAAGTTCACGAGGGCCCGGCTAGACTCGCTCGAACTGGAGCCCTTCAGAGCACTGATCGATGCCGGCATCGCGAGTGTCATGGTTGGGCACCTGGCGCTCCCCGAGTTGGAACCAGACGCCCGTGTCCCCGCGACGCTATCGCCAAGAATCGTTCAGGACATCCTCCGCGACGATCTGGGATTCGATGGACTCGTCGTGACCGATGCACTCGACATGAACGGGGTGACCAAGCACTTCGGAGTCGGAGAAGCTGCGGTACGGACGCTCGAAGCCGGCGTGGACGTGCTCCTGATGACCAGAGATGAGTATGCCGCTCGTGCCGCCATCTTAGCGGCCGTCGAGGAAGGCCGGCTCAGCGAGGGCCGCATCGACGAATCGTTGGACCGGATCCTGAGCACCAAACGCACGCTCGGCCTGACCTCAACGCCCCAAGTCGATCTCGATGCTCTCCGCGACCGGGTGAGCACGATGGACCACGTTGCGCTGAACGACGAGATTGCCCGTCGGTCTCTGACCCTTCTGAGCAACAAAGACACGGCCGTCCCCTTGCCCCGGGAGCGCAGCAACGTGCTGGTGGTGGCCCTCAACGACGCCTCGGACCCTGACGCCGGCCGCTACTTCTTGCGCCACATGCGGGCTAGCGCGCCGCAGCACAGCTACAGCCTAGCTCGGCTCGATCTGTCCTCCCAGCCCCAGGAGTACTCCCGAGTTCT
>JBCDHV010000518.1:0-3300 GCA_038749615.1 Bacteroidota bacterium | reverse complement strand
TGATCCGTTGCTCGTCATCCCGGATGATCGACAAGCCGGCCATGATGGCCGCAAAGAACGTGTACAGGAAGAACGTCAGCATCGCGAAGCTGCTGGCTATCGCGAAGACCGAGTTGATGAACGGTTCTGGATCGTCAGCCGCCCCATCAGGGATGACCGCGGTGGGGTTCAGGGCTGAAGTAGCCAGACCGATCAGGAAAATTAGCGCCCAGAAGAGCGGACCTTTAACTAGGGTTCGAGTCTCGTGAGCAGCGATCGTGAGAAGTCGTTTCGCATTCATCGCAGCACTGTTTTACGGTGGGCGATGCCTGTTTCGGCCGGCACGGCCAGCTCGTCCGTCTGCATGAGATGCAGGTACGCATCTTCGAGCGTGCCATCGACAGGAGCAAAACCGACCGGGACGTCCTGACCTCTCGGGATGTAAACCCGAACGACGTTTTGTCCTTCGACGAGGTGCGTCCGGATCACTTCGTGGCGTTCAGCGAGCATTGGCAGGTCTGCAGTCGACGCCCGGCCTTCGTAGATCCGCGAAGCGATGCTCTTGCGAGCTTCTGACGGTGAGGTTTGGGCCAGCAGTTGCCCTTTCCGGATGACCGCAAACCGGGGACACAGCATCGCCACGTCTTCGACGATATGCGTCGACAGCAACACGGTCCGGTCTTCGGCCAGTTCGGCGAGCAGACGGTAGAAGCGAACGCGTTCTTCGGGATCGAGGCCGGCCGTGGGTTCATCCACGATGACTAGTTTCGGATTGCCGGCGAGCGCCTGCGCGATTCCGAGCCGTTGCCGCATTCCGCCCGAGTAGCCCTTGACTTTCCGCTTTGCCGCGTCGGTCAGATTGACCCGGTCGAGCAGTTCGGCGCAGAGGTGTTTGAGCCCTCCAGGTGCGGATACCCCTTTAAGTTGGAGCATGTGCCGCAGCATCTTTTCGCCGGTCAGGTTCGGATAGAATCCGAAGTACTGTGGCAGATACCCAAGGTGTGGCCAGACCTGCTCTGGCTTTCCCGTGACATCCTTGCCGTCGAACAAGATTTGGCCTTCTGTCGGCTCCAGGAGTCCGGCAAGAATGCGCATGAGCGTCGTTTTGCCGGCTCCGTTCGGCCCGAGGAGGCCAAACATCCCCTGCCCGATCTCGAGGTCCAATCCTTTAAGGGCTGTCACCCCCCCTGGATATACTTTGACAAGTCTTCTGATGTGTACCATACCGGTAGCCTTGATTAAGTGGTGGGGAAGGCTGGGCCGGGGTACGGTTAAGACTCAGTAAAGATGCAGAACGGTTGAAGGGGGTCCGCCCCCCTTCACAAAGCGCCTCGACGCTCGAATTTTCGTTGTGCGGCAACGGCTTACGGGTGCAGAAGGTGGGGGTCCGACCCCCTTCTTCAATCCTTCATTCGTCGAGCTGAAAAACGAATGACATCAGGTACCGCGCCGGCACCGGGTTTCCTTCAGTGTCAGAGACAGGAACGAAGCGGGCTTGGCGGATCACGCGAAGCACTTCGCGGTCGCAGCCGTAGCCAACGGACTGATGGATGACCGTGTAGGCCGCGCGGCCTGCCTCATCAACGCCGAATTCGACCATCACGCGGCCTTCGACGCCGTACCGCTCAGCAAGCACGGGGTAGCGCGGTTCAAGTACCCCCTTCTGTATTTCAGGCACTTCGAGTTGCAACGGAAGGTGGCTGTAGGCGGCATCAGGGACCGCAGTTTCGGTGGCCACCTCCAACGAGGAGATGGAGAGCACTTGCTGTTGGATCTGCTGCGCAAACAGCGGCACGGAAAGGCTCACGCAGAGCAGAAGGGCCGGCAGGAGGACGCGCCGCACGGCAAGGGAGATACAAGAGGGGACAAGCACAGGAAACGACATGATGGCCTCGACAGATGAGGGGGATGAGTCCGAGCAGGAGCTAGGGCAGCTACCGCGGGCCACCGGCCGCCATCTTGGGGCCGGCTGCCTGTTTCTAGGCGCAAGACATCCCCAGTGCCGGCCATCATGTTTCCAAATCCTTACCTCAGTTCTTGGATGGGGCCTGCCTCGCTCTTGAGGTCAAAGGACTGGAACACGGCCTCTGGAATACGGCCGGCCGTGCCCACGAGGACCTGTACGTCGGCTGAGAACGCCGGCCGTGCGTACACCTCAGGATCGGCGTCTACCCCTGTGGCCTCATAGCGGACGAAGCCCGTTCCTGAACGCTCGTAAGCCCCCGTGCGCTGCGCGTGAACGGCACGGGTGCCATCCCAGAGTACCACCTCCAGGGGGCCGGCTGTCTCGATATCGAAACTCCAACGCCGGCCTTCGCGACGGCTATCCACCACGTTGGCCCCAGGTGCAGAGAGCGCTGCGATCAGGCCAACTCCATCCGACTCGCTCTCGCGATGGGTTGCGCTACGGGCATCGATCTCGACTAAGCGCAGGCCTGTGGGGCCGTAGAACGCATCGTAGCGAGCCGGCGTCTGGTCTTCGATGCGAATAACGCCATCGTTTCGCCCGCCGATCAGCAGGCTCATGAAGCGAGAAGCGAGCCGGCTGCGGCCCGAGTCACTGAGCACGCCCTCGAGATCGAGCAATTCAGCAACCCGAAGCGGATCGCCCTCGACGATCACGCTCACGTACTCGGTGTCACTTGGATAGCGGCCGGCTTCGAGGCGTTGGAGAAAATCGCTGTTGCTGGTCGATTGCAGATCGCGCACGGCCGGCGCGTCGAGGGGAATGTCGAGGCCAGGAATTTTGCGCAGGCCGGTCAACTCGTTCAAGCGGGTGGCCAGATCGGCCAGGCGCGATCCACCGAGGGGTGCGGCCACGGTCACGATTTGCCGGATCCCCGAGGTCTCGCCTCGCCGGCGTACCACTTCCATCGCGGCGACGCCACCGGCACTGTGCCCGACGACCACCAGAGCTGGCGCTCCTGTAACAGCCAACGTCCCGTCGATGGCGTCCTCGACATCGTCTGCCCAGTCGTCCATCGAAGCGTAGGGATCAGCTACGTTTAGCCCGAAAACGTCACCTCCGGCACCTGGCCCTGCCGGCACAAACTCGACCCCGCCTTCGGGGAGCCCGTCGAACGTCCCGCCATACCGGTAGCCGGCCGCCCGAAACGTGTCAAAGACTCCCGCCTCATCCCATCCCGAAACCGAGCCGCCTAATCCGTGCACAAACAGCACGGGGTACGCAGACGCCGCCGCCGGACGCAGTGTCTCCCTCGGGCCGGCACAGCCAGTGAGCCATGCCGCCACGCCAATCACCCAGATCCATCTCATCCGAAAGGTTACGCGAGTACCCATACAACCGTCACCTCAACAACC
>JBCDHV010000517.1:0-3306 GCA_038749615.1 Bacteroidota bacterium | reverse complement strand
TCGGATTGCCATTTCCGGCCAACGCAACCGAATCCGTTTGGCGTATCCGGAAATGACGCCGCAACCTCGTACAGACGTTGCATGCAACGTCTCTACAGCATATCGCCATACCGAACGCTTCCGCCTACACCTCGACGTTTGGAAATCGAACCCATCATGAAACGCCTCCTCTTTCTCCCCTTCGCATTGCCGATTCTCTTCGCCGGCTGCGCTGCGCCCCAAACGGATCCGGCTGATGAACCGGCTGCGGCATCCGATCCGGTTTCGATAGACCTGCCGACACAATGGACGGTCGAAACGACCGACGCCGAGGCTCCGACAATCGCGAGCGACGGGCACGCGGTGTATGCGGTCTGGGAGGACGAGGGATCCGTCTACCTGAGCCGCTACGAAGGCAATGAGCGCTCCGAGCCAGTCTTGGTGGGCGGTGCCGGCGACGTGCGTGCGACGTCCCAAGCGCCGGCGCAAGTGGCAACGGGGCCAGACGGGACAGTCTACGTCGCCTGGGTCCGAAGCTATCCCGTAGAAGGCCGGCGCTTCCCGGCGAGTGAGCTTTTCATCGCACGCTCCACCGACAGCGGGGCAAGCTTCGAGCCCGCACTGACCATCGAACCGACCGACTACCCCTCCAGCCATACCTTCTACGATCTCGCGGTCGGTGGCAACGGAAACGTCTACCTCTCGTGGCTTGATACCCGGGAGCGGGACGGCGTCCGTGCCAGACAGCAAGCCAGCGCCGGCACGGACACCCCCATCACCCTGGCAGCCGACAGAACGAACAAGGGGCCGCACGAGCATCACGCCCAACACGCCCGGCACGAAGCCGGCACAAACCTCCGCGTGGCCCGCTCCATCGACGGAGGCCGCACGTTCGAACCGAGCGTCAAGGTGGCAGAGAAAACCTGCCAGTGCTGCCGCACCGCGATCACAGCGGGCGCGGACGGCGAAGTCTTCGTCGCGTGGCGGCACATTTTCCCAGGTAGCATCCGGGACATGGCGCTCGTGCGCTCCACCGACGGCGGCGCAACGTTTTCCGAGCCTGTTCGCATCGCCGAGGATGGCTGGAAACTCGACGGATGCCCACACACTGGCCCGGCGCTCGCCGTCGACGGACAGGGCCGGCTCCATGCGGCCTGGTACACGGGTGCCGAGGGCGGAAGCGGCGTCTTTACCGCCTACTCAGACGACCTCGGAGACACATTCTCGGCACCCGTCCAGTTATCCGATGCGCGAGCAGTTGCGCAAGTCCGCCTTGTGCGTGCCGGCGGCACGGTGTACGGCGCTTGGGAAGACACCGACGCGGACGTGATCCGCACCGGCTACGCCACCGGAGACGGACGCTTCGTCACCCATCCGGACCCGCTCACCGGCGTAACACCGGCTGCGACGGCACACGGTGCGGACCTCGTCGTGGCGCGCGTGGCCGGCGGGGTCGTGGTAAGCCGTCTGCGCACGCCGGAACGATGAGAAAATCGAGAAGGGGGTCCGACCCCCTTCACAATTCGGCTTCTTCGTCAGCAAATATGTTGTGCACCAACGAGTTAGCAGCCTAAACTGATGGGGTCCGACCCCCTTCTCGAAACCTTCACTAAGTCGCTGACTGATGACCTCGGTTGAACGGGTCGGGAGTAAGCCAGCGTCTAGCAGCAGGACTGGATTCCGTGCCTAATTTGTGCACGACTCCGTGGCACTCACGTAGGGTTGGAGCTACGCTGTCCCCGAATCGACGCCGGCTCGTATCTTCTGCGTTCTTACTCACCACCCAACTCGACACGATGCGTTTTCGATTTTCCGTTCTCTGCCTCATCCTTCCCATGATCGCCCTCTCGCAAGCCGGCCCTCGGTTTGAGGATGGGCAGGCGCAGGTGGTGCCAGCCTTCGAAGATGCATCGACGTGGATCCGGCATGAGCTGTGGGTCGAGACGGAATTTGATTCGGATGGCGATGGGGACATGGACCGAGTCCACGTGGCGGTCGTGCGGCCGGCGCAGACCGACTCGGAAGGGCTGAAGGTGCCGGTGGTGTATGGATCGAGCCCGTACTACGCCGGCGTGGCGCAAGGCGACGAGTTCTTCTGGGACGTGCGCCACGGACTCGGCGAAACGCCTCCCACCCGAGGCGAAGCGCCTCAGCCCGTACTCCGGCTCCGCCCGGGCATCTCCAGCCGCTTCGTCGAGGACTGGGTGCCGCGCGGATTCGCCGTTGTCCACTCATCGTCTCCGGGCACGGGGCTCTCTGAAGGCTGCCCGACGGTCGGTGGCATCAACGAATCGCTCGCGCCGAAAGCGGTGGTCGATTGGCTCAACGGCCGCGCCAAGGGGTTCACGGCAGCCAATGGCGGTGAGGAAGTAATGGCCTCGTGGTCGACGGGGAAAGTGGGGATGACGGGGACCTCGTACAACGGCACGCTTCCGCTAGCTGCCGCCACAACGGGCGTCGAGGGACTCGAAGCCATCATCCCGGTCGCGCCGAACACGTCGTACTACCACTACTACCGCTCCAACGGTCTCGTCCGTAGCCCGGGCGGCTATCTCGGCGAGGACATTCAAGTCCTCTACGACTTTATCCACAGCCGCGACTCCGACCGCCGCGCCTACTGTGACGCTACCGTCCGCGACGACGAAATGGCAAACGGCTTCGACCGCATCACCGGCGACTACAACGAGTTTTGGGCCGGCCGCGATTACCTCAACGTAATCGACAACGTGCAGGCCGCCACGCTGATGGCGCATGCGTTCAACGACTGGAACGTTATGCCCGAGCACAGCTTCCGCATCACAGAAGCGCTAAAAGAACGCGGCATCCCGACGCAGATCTACTACCACCAGGGCGGCCACGGTGGGGCTCCGCCGCTTGCTATGATGAACCGGTGGTTCACGCGCTACCTGTACGATGTCGAGAATGGTGTCGAGGACGATCCGGGCGCGTACATCGTGCGCGAAGGCGATGAGCGCCTGGAACCGACGGCGTACCCGGATTATCCGAATCCTGCGGCCCAACCCGTCACGTTCTACCCTGTGGCCGGCGAGACGATGGCCGGCGGCTTGAACGGCGTCGGCAGACTGCAGCGCACCGATACAGCAGGCCAAGGCACGGCGGAAATCATCGACAACGTCTCGTTCGATGGCCAGGCCCTCGCAACGGCTGAGTGGACGCAGCACCGGTTGCTGTTCACCACACCAGTCCTCGACGAGCCCATGCACATTTCCGGCGAGCCTTCGATCACGATCCGCGTGGCGGCAGATCAACCGGCCGTTAACCTGTCTGTGTTGCTCGTTTCGCTGCCGTGGGTCGAGGGCCGGCGGT
>JBCDHV010000516.1:0-3315 GCA_038749615.1 Bacteroidota bacterium | reverse complement strand
GGTCGTCGGCGCCTGGGACGCGGCCCGCACGGCGATCTACCTCAGCGCGAGCGGCCTCGGCCTGCTCGGCCGGGCGGTGCACTGCAACTGCGGCCGCCCCGCGCTGTGGGTCTTCTTGCCGACCGACTGAGCGGTCGCTCAGCCTGTCGATCGCATGGCGGCCGGGCCGCGGCGTGGGCCCAGCACAACGAGCGTGCCGAGCCACAAGCCGACCGCCGTGGACGGCTCCGGCACAACGAAGCCGGTAAGCACCCGCACTTGGTCGCCCGGCACGTCGGCCCCCGCCGTGAAGTTGAGCCGCATCGGATCGCCCCGATCGGCCCGAACGCGGTCTTCCTCGTCGGGGCCGATCGCCCGCCCGACGGTGTAGACGAGCCCCGGCAGGCCGACGTCGTCCGACGTGTTGTTGATGCCGCGGCCGGCGCGGATCACCGCGACGATCGGCTCGTCAAAGAGGACGAAGCCATCGATCGCCGACGCGTCGGCCGGGTCGAAGACGATGTAGTGGCTCGAGATGATCGACCCGGCGGGGATCGATCGGTTGTTGCGGATGAAGAGGTCCTCAGATAGCACGAGGCCCTGTTGCTCGTTGAACCCGAGCAGGTCGGGCTGATTGAACGCATCGGGACCAATGGCGTCGCCCGGCTGCGGCGTGATCTCGGTGAACGCCGCGCCGGGGGCCCCGGTGGTCACGCCCCCGCCGGTGATGGCCGCGTGTGCCAGGGGGCTAGAAAACGAGAAGCTCAAGGCGGCAAGCGCGCACGCCGTCCCTGCTGGGTACCGGTTCATTAGCTCTGCTCCAACTTCGAGAAGAAAAGACAAGATTGCGCGGCAGTCCGCCTCGAGTCACTTAACCCGCTGTGCCCGTCGAGGCGCCGGGAAATAGCCAGAGAAAAGCTGGAATTCTGCGGCCAGTCGGATCGGCTTTTTCGAATCGTCGCCGGGCGTTGCTATGTTAGGTTACGCGGCAACGGAGCCCGCAGAAGGCGGTCGATCCCGCAGAGTGACTGAGCGAATTTGGTAGAAGCTTCGCATGAACGAAGGCCAGAAGACCACTGTCCGGCTCAGCTACAACGAGCAGGCTTCGAACTACGCCGCTCGGCGGATGATGCAGACGGGCAACCTGCACCGACTGCTCGACCTTGTGCAGCAACGGGGCCTGTTTGGCGAGCGGAACGAGCTGCGGGTGCTCGATGTCGGTTGCGGGAACGCTGTCTGCTGCCACGTACTGCGCGAACGATTCGAGTCGGTGAAGTTCGATTACACCGGCATCGATCTGTCGGACGAACTAATCCGACTAGGACGCGAATCGCTCGGCGATGACGCAGAGTTGATCGTCGGCGACGCCGAGTCGATGCCGTTCGAGCACGGCGCGTTTGATCTGGTGCTTTCAAACTCGGTGCTTCATTGGTTGAACGTGCCGAGCCAGGGGCTTTCGCCGGCGAAGGCGATTGCCGAGTGCTCACGGGTGCTCAGCCCCGATGGGCTTCTCGCCATGAGCATCTCGGGCGCCGGCACCGCAGGGCGACTTCTCGATGCCTACAACGCTGTGGTCCCCGACTTCGGCCCCAACAACGTAGTTGCGGGTACTCGTTTAGACCCGATCGGCAGCATGTCTTTATCTGAGGTCGTTCAACTTGTCGAGGCGACGGGCATGAGCGTCGTGAGTGGGACGTTGAACTACGAGCCGGTGGAGTACCCTGCGCCGGTCGACTACCTGAAAGATGTACGGGCGTATGGCTACCGCGTATTTACCCGTCCAGCTGGGGAAGAACGACGCGAGGAACTCTGGGCCGCTCTCAGCAGTCGGTTTTCCGAATCCGTGGCCGAGCGGCCGTATCGGCACGAACAGTACATGATCTACGCACTCGCGTTGCGGCCCACACAAGAGTCGTCCGCCGGCCGCGCTCATCCAAGCCGGTGAAGAGCGATCGGCAGGCAGATAAAACCGATCTGCAACAATCGTCGGAACAGCAAAGAGTATCCCGACGCAGGTGTTGGCTGCGCGGCCCGTGCTCCCTGGGCCCGCAGCCTTGGGAACCAGTGCCCGTAGCCGATGCACAGCACGACACCGATCGCCATCGCCCCAACCGTTGGGGACCGTTCTCCGGTAATCAATACGGCCGACGCCAGCAGCAAAACCAGCCCCAGATAGCGTCGATTCTTAGTGCTCTGATAGAAGTAGCGCACCAAGTCGTGTTGCGGCCCGTTGTCGCGGAACTCGTTGAAGACCGAGTCCAACGCGTCGATCGAAACAACCAGCATCGCGAAGGACCCGATCGAGCAGAGTGTCGCAACGCCTAGGAGTGTCGACGACCACGAGCCCGGCGCCGGCGGCCCTCCCGCGTTCCAGATGTAATTGATCTGGCTCAGCTCAAGCGCCGCGGTAGCGATCAACATGCCGAGCGACTGCAGGGAAGTCTTCGCCTTGTCGCGAAAGTATCTTGTCAAGCGGCGAGCCGTTGAACTTGAAGCAGGACGAGAAAGACCAAGGTAAGGCCCATTTTCTTCGAAGCTGGTTTTAGGTTCCGCCCACGTCTCTGCATTGCGAACAAGAAGATTTCGTAGCGACTCGGTCCTGACGATTTTTCGACCGCCGATGTGGATGGTCTTGTTCGAAGCAAAATAGACGAGCCAGACCGCGACGAAAGCCGAGGCGTAGCACAGGAATACAAACCGGTCCCGCGCCGCGACCTCGGCGAGTGGCCAGTCAACGCCTAGCCGAGTCATCCAAAGGACTTCTTCTGAGGCAGCGTAGCTCAGGGCAATCATGAACGCCGCGGCGATGATCGCCATTCGAGGCCACGACGGTATCAACTCATCGTCATCGATTGACCGAAGCGATTGGCCGCTGTCGGGGGCAGGGGTTGTCATGGAGCCAAGCCAAAGCGGGTGTCGATGGATAAAAAGTACATGGGGACGATACTGATTTGACGCGACTAAAAATCAAGACGCAGTCATAGCGATATGACGCCCCAGTGACACGTATTTGACACTAGCCGAAGGTCTTGTGTCGCAGAACTCGCGGAGCTCCGCACGCTTTCCCGCCGTTCGCGTTCGGTGCCGATGGTCGATCTTCACGACGCCTTGCACCTCGGAGGAGCGCTGCACGCGCCAACCGCTCTTCTTCAACCAGCGTCGAGATCGCGTCGATCTGCTCGACCTGCGGGTAGTCGCTGATGAGTTTGCCTGGACAACTCTGCCACGAATCTCCCTTCAGGAACGCTCGGCGACGCGGGGTTGACCGTCGGTCTCGCTTGCTGATTTGCGGCGCCGGTGCGACGCTTCGACAAGTCAGCGTCCTCAAATCAGAAG
>JBCDHV010000515.1:0-3326 GCA_038749615.1 Bacteroidota bacterium | reverse complement strand
GGGGCGTCGTGCTGATGCAGATTGCCGGCATCGGTCAGCTGGAGGAATCGGGCCTTGTTGAGTGCGTCCGACGCGTTCGAGACGAGTTCGCGCAGGAAGACTTCCGGGTGGGTGTAAAGCGAGTGGACGATGAGATGCAACAGTTGCTGCATCTCGGCCTTGAATTCATGGGTCATGGCTGGGTGTTGAGGTGGTGCTAGCCTAGTACGTGGTGTTATTTGAGACTGCGGAATTGGTCTGACCGTTGGCGAGAAATTATGATTTATGATTTGGGATTTATGAAAGGGTGGCCGGCCGGTTTCTACCCGTACCAAACAACGTCAGCCCGCCGGAGACCGAGCAGCACGAACCGATCTGTTTTAACCGGACCGCTCCTCATAAATCATACATCCCAATTCATAATTCCAGGGAGAATCCCAATTCATAATTCCGGGGTGAATCTTGCCCACGAGACCGGGCTGCTCTTCTGTGCGATTGCTTGTCAGGTCTTCGTAAAACGTTGTGCTTGCCTGCGTTCCCCTCCAACAAAAATCCATCTTCGGGAAACGAAAGCGAAAGGTTGCCGTTCGGGACGCATCGGGTTCGGACTGAGCCCGGTGGCGTGCATGGCCTAAGTCATTTATCCGGGTAGTTCGCTAGCCCGGTCCGTATAGCTTCCTCCCCTTCGTGCCGGCTCGGATCATCCGAGCGCCAGGCGACACGCGTCCGTTGCCGCCGCGGACACCTTTTGGGGAAGCCTCATGCCCGTCGTTCTCACTCCACTTGGCACCGGTAGTGCCGTCCCGACCAGACATCGACACGTCTCGGCGGCGGCCCTGACACGGGAAAGCGACCTCCTGCTCTTCGACTGTGGCGAGGGCACCCAGCAGCGGCTCATCCGGGCTGATCTCCGGCGCACCCGGCTCCGGGCCATCTTCATCACCCACCTCCACGGCGATCATTTCTACGGCCTCCCCGGCTTGCTCTCCACGCTCGGCCTGATCGGCTACGACAAGCCGATCACGATCGTGGGCCCAGAAAACCTGCAACGGTTTCTCGATCAAACGTTCTCGGTGTCCGGTCTGGAGCTGCCGTTCGAGATTCACCACGTCCCGATTCCTGACTCGTTTGCCGGCGGGGACGTGTACACGGCGGATGCCTTTACGGTACGGGCCGAGCCTCTCGAGCACCGAATGTTCTGCGTGGGCTACCGGTTTGAGGAGGCGACACGGCCTGGGAAAGTCGATGGCGTGCTGGCGCAAAAATTCGGCTTGAACCACCACAGCCAATTCGAAGCCCTCAAACGAGGCGAAACAATCGACGTAGCCGGCCGGCACATCGAACCGCATGAACTCGTCGGCCCCAGACGGCCCGGCACTTCGTTCGCCTACTGCTTCGATACCCAGCCCTGCCCGGGAGCCATTGCCCTCGCACGCGGTGCCGACTTGCTCTACCACGACGCCACCTTCGGCGACGCGCATACCCACCGCGCGGCTGAGACCATGCACTCGACGGCGCGTCAAGCAGCGACCGTTGCGCACGAAGCCGGTGCCCGGAAGCTGTTGTTGGGCCATTTCAGCGCCCGGTACCGCGAGCCTGACACGTTGGTTCGGGAAGCGTCGGAGGTCTTCCCCCACGTTGAAGCTGCGGAAGAGTTGAAGCCATACGAAATCGTCCCACGCGAGGCGTTCGCGGAAGACACCGTGGCTTGATGGTGGTTGTGGCTTGATGGTGGTTGGGCACTGGCTTGCCTAGAGTTTGGCTGTGAGGCACCAGTGGTAGACTTGCTGGGACAACCAGATCACGAGCCGCGCAGAACCGTTCGAGTGCCCTATCGTACGTGGAGACTGACTTCTGCCCACCTCCACCCGCTCCGACTTGGCCGACACCGACACGCAACAACCAGGGCTCGATGGCCGGCTCCTCCGCCGGATTCTAGCCTTTCTACTCCCCTACCGTGGGTGGTTGGTCGTTGCCCTCTTGCTCTCCGTTCTGGGCGCGTACCTCGGCCCGCTCCGGCCGGCGCTGATCCAGCGGGCCATCGACGAGTTCATCGTCACCAATGATTGGGAGGGGCTGCAAGGGATCGTCCTGATCCTGTTCGGGATTCTGCTGGGCGAGGCCATCGTGCAAATGGTCACGAGCTACCTCACCCAGTGGATTGGTCAACAGGCCATCTTCGATCTGCGCACGCGGCTCTACCGCCACATCCAACGCCTGCCCCTCTCCTACTTCGACCGCACACCCCTCGGTAAAATTATCACGCGGACGACGAACGATGTCGAGGCGCTGAGCGATCTCCTGAGTGCCGGCGTGGTGGTGATCCTAGGCAACCTGCTCCGGTTGGCGTTCATCACGTATTTCATGGTGAGCCTGAACTGGCAGCTGGCCTTGCTTGCGCTTTCCGTGATGCCGCTGATGGTGTGGTCGACCGCCGTATTCCGGAGCAAAGTGCGCGTCGCGTACCGGGAAACGCGGAAGCAAGTGGCGGCGCTGAACGCCTTCCTGCAAGAGCACGTCACCGGCATGAAGATCGTCCAGGTCTTCAACCGTGAAGACGAGGAAGCCGAACGCTTCGACACCGTCAACGATGCACACCGGCAGGCCCACATCAAGACCATTTTCTACTTCGCGCTCTTCTGGCCAACGGTCGACATCGTGGCCTCGATGGCGCTCGGCATTGTGCTGTGGTACGGCGGTCTGAGTTCGATGAGCACGACGCTGACGCTCGGCGTACTGGTGGCCTTCATCCAGTACATCCGCAAGTTCTTTGAGCCCATCCGGCAGCTCTCGGACCAGTACAACGTGCTCCAGAGCGCCATGGCCGCCTCCGAGCGGATCTTCGATGTCCTCGATCTCGACATCGCCATGAAAGAAGACGAGCGCACGACGCCACTGGGCAGAGCCGAGGGCCGGATTACGTTTGAAAACGTCTGGTTTGCGTACGAGGAGCCGGCGGAAGGTGAAGAGACGAATTGGATCCTGAAGGACGTGAGTTTCACGATCGAGCCGGGACAGACACTCGCCCTCGTGGGCGCGACCGGCTCTGGCAAGACCACGATCCTCAATCTCCTGATGCGGTTCTACGAGCCTCAGAAGGGGCGTGTGTTGATCGATGGCGTCGACGTGCGCCGGCTGTCGTTGGAGGACCTGCGCAAAAACGTTGGGCTCGTGTTGCAGGACGTGTTTCTGTTCTCTGGGTCGATTGAGCGCAACATCACCCTCGGCAACGAACGCGTTGATCAGGACACCGTGCAGCGCTCAGCGGCCCTCGTCGGTGCCGATCAGTTCATCGAGCGCTTGCCGGAGAAATACCAGCAGGACGTCCGAGAGCGGGGAGCCTCCCT